>DATNPP010000320.1:0-2522 GCA_036703175.1 Oscillatoriaceae cyanobacterium | reverse complement strand
GCGATGCGCTGCCGCTGGCCGCCCGAAAGCCCCACGCCGCGCTCGCCGATGACCGTGTCGTAGCCGTCCGGCTGGGCCTGAATGAAGGCGTCCGCGCGCGCCGCCTGCGCCGCCCGCACGATCTCCTCGCGCGTCGCCGAGGGGCGCCCGTAGGCGATGTTGGCCGCGATCGTGCCGCCGAAGAGCAGCGGCTCCTGCATCACGATCGCGATCTGCCCGCGCAGCGAGCCGAGCGTCACGTCGCGCACGTCGTGGCCGTCGAGGCGCACGATGCCGCCCGTGACGTCGTAGAAGCGCGGCAGCAAATGGGCCAGCGTGCTCTTGCCCGAGCCCGTCATGCCGACCACGGCGACGGTTTCGCCCGGCTTGATCGTAAAGGACACGTCCGTGAGCACGGCCTGCTCGCCGCCCGGATAGCGGAAAGAGACGTGCTCGAAGGCCACTTCGCCCGAAATCGGCGGCAGCGCCACGGCGTCGGGGCGATCCGTCACGTCCAAAGGCGCGTCGAAGATCTCGCCGATGCGCTCGGCGGAGACGCTCGCCCGCGCGATCAGCATCGTGGCGAAGCCCAGCGTCATGATCGGCATCAGTAAGAAGCCCAGGTAGTTCGTAAAAGCCAGCAGCGTGCCGATCGTCAAGGAATGCCCCATCACCTGCCAGCCGCCCAGGCCCACGATCGCCAGCGTGCCCAGGTTCGCGAAGAGCATCACGATCGGGAAGGTGTTCGAGCTGGCGCGGGTGGCGCCGATCGCCTCGCCGAGCAGGCTCGCGTTCACCGTATCGTAGCGCTCGCCCTCGTGCGCCTGGCGCCCGAAGGTCCGCACGATGCGCACGCCCGCGAGCGACTCGCGCATGATCGTGTTCAGCATGCCGATGTGGCGCTGCAAACGGCCGTAAATCGGGCCGATACCGCCCGCGAAGCGCTTGAGCAGCCAGGCGATGGGCATCATCATGACGATCGTGACCAGCGCGAGGCGCCAGTCGAGCGTGAGGATGATCGCGACGCTCGCCACGAACATGACGAGCGAGTTGATGATCTGCACGACGCCCGAGGCGATGAAGGCCCGCACCTGATCGACGTCGTTCGTGAGCCGCGTGAGCAGATTGCCCGTCTCGTTGCGATCGAAGTAGCTGAAGCTGAGGCGCTGCAGCTTGCCGAAGAGCTCGTCGCGCAGCTGAAAGGCGACGTATTGCGACACGCGCTCGGAGAGGTACACCTGCAAAAAGCCGAAGAGTCCGCGCAGCCCGGCGAGCGCCACCAGCGCGGCGAGCGCGAGCCAGAGCACGTGAAGATCGTGCCGGCCGATCCCCGCGTCGATCGCGTAGCGCACCAGCAACGGCCCCGAGAGGTTGGCGGCCAGCACGACCAGCACCGAGGCGATCGCCGCCGCCCCCAGCGCTGCATGCGCGCGCAGGTAAGCGAGCAGTCGCCACAGGGCCTTCGTGTTCGGTTTCGGACGCGGTGGATTCATGTGCTTTCTCCCTCGCTCTATCTTGGAGTGAAATCAAACTTGTAGTCAAGTACAAATTTGTGTTTTAATATAAACATCATGAGCAAAGAGCCGACGGAAGGGCGCCGTGAGCGCAAGAAGCGCCAGACCCGCGAGGCGATCGCCGAGACCGCGATGCGCCTGTTCGCCGAGCGCGGCTACGACGCCGTGACGATCGCCGACGTCGCGAGCGCCGCCGACGTGGCCACGACCACGGTCTTCAACTACTTCAAGACCAAAGAGGACCTGTTCTTCGGCGCGTTCACGCCGCCGACGGAGTTGCTGGCCGAGCGCCTGCGCGAGCGCGCGCCGGGCGTCGGGCCGGTGCCGATTCTGCGCAAGCTGCTGCTGGAAGCGCTCGTGGGCCTGTCGGCGCGCGACGCGCACGAGCACCATCATCGGATTCGCTCGGTCATGGCCGCGAGCCAGGCCCTGCAGGCACAGGCGATGCACCGATTCCGGGCGCGGCGTCTCGAGAGCCTGAACCAGGTCGCGGCGGCGTTGACGGCGCCGGCCGAGCCGGATGCCTTCGCGCTGCTGGTGGCGGCCCAGATGCTCTCGCAGGTGGACGGCGCCATGGGCCTGGCCGAGCAGGGGCGGCGCGCGGGAAAAGATCCGGTGAGATGCGCGCTTGAGATGCGGTCGGCGCTCGATCGGGCGTGCGACGCCCTCGAAAAAGGGCTCGGCGACTACGGCGTCCAGCCGGCGCCGAGCGCGTCCACGCGCCGCGCGAAAAAAGCCGCGGGCTGAATCCGTCGCTCGACCGAATCCGCCGCAACGCTGGGTAGAATGACGAAGACGCCCTGAGCCGACGGAGAATCCCATGGCCACCGGACAGCTCGCCCAGCGCTACAATCCGCTTCAGCTGCTCGGTGAGGGCGCGATGGGCAAGGTGTGGCTGGCCGAGGACACGCTCGAGAAGCGGTCCGTCGCGCTCAAGCAGATTTCGCGCGCCCCGGAAGGCGCCGAAAAGAGCACCCTGCAACTGAAGCAGGAGTTCCGTCTGATGTCGCTGCTGCGGCATCCCAACTG
>DATNPP010000639.1:0-1989 GCA_036703175.1 Oscillatoriaceae cyanobacterium | reverse complement strand
CGAGCGGCACCGGGGCCGACAGGCCGTCGCCGGGGGCCGTCTGCGGTTGCTTCGCTTGCGGCTTGGCGAGCGCGGGCGCGGCGACCAACACGGCGATCGCGGCGGCGACGAGAAGGCGAGTGGGCTGCGGCATGGAGTCCTCCAAATGAACAAGACGATAGGTTTTTATACCATATGCAGCGGTTGACCGGCGGATGAGTCGGCTTGCTGCCTGCAAGCAAGTTCTTTAAAATGCTTCACACGCCGACCCATTGCAGAAAGGATTCCGGACATGAGCCCACGCCGCCTTACGAAAGGCTTGTTCGCTTTGGCCTTCGCCACCGCGGCCGCCTGGACGCCGAATGCCCTCGCGAACCCGGACACCGACGTCACCCGCGCCACGCTGCCGAACGGCATGCGGGTGATCGTCGTCCGCGATCCGCTCGCCCCGGTCGTCACCACCGAGCTCAACTACATGGTCGGCTCCAACGAGGTGCCGGCCGGCTTCCCGGGCACGGCCCACGCCGAGGAGCACATGATGTTCCGCGGCAGCACGGGCCTCTCGGCCGATCAGCTGGCGAACATCAGCGCGAGCATGGGCGGCGACAACGACGCCGACACGATGCAGAACGTGACGCAGTACTACTTCACGGTGCCGAGCGAGAACCTCGATTTGGCGCTGCACATCGAGGCGCTGCGCATGAAGGGCGCGCTCAACACGCAGGCCCTCTGGAACGAGGAGCGCGGCGCGATCGAGCAGGAAGTCTCGCAGGATCTCTCGAACCCCAGCTACGTCTTCTACTCGCAGCTGCTCGCGAAGATGTTCGCCGGCACGCCGTACGCGCACGACGCCCTGGGCACGCGCCCCTCGTTCGAGAAGACGACCGGCGCGATGCTGAAGAATTTCCATGACCGCTGGTACGTGCCCAACAACGCCGTGCTGGTGATCGCGGGCAACGTCGATCCGCAGCAGACGATCGGCAAGGTGCGCGAATTGTTCGGCGGCATCGCGGCGAAGCCGCTGCCGGCGCGGCCGAGCGTCGTGTTGCAGCCCGTGAAGCCCGAGACGATGCACCTGACCTCGGATTTGCCGTATGGGCTGACGTTCGTCGCGTTCCGCATGCCCGGCTACGACAGCCCGGACTACGCGGCCACGCGCGTGCTCGGCGAGGTGCTCGACAGCGACCGCGGTGATCTCACGCAGTTGCAGGTCACGGGCAAGGCGCTCGGCGCGGGCTTCTCGTCGAGCACGTTCCCCGAGACCGGCCTGGGCTTCGCGGCGATCGCCTACCCCAGCCAGGGCGACGCCGCCCCGATGCTGCAATTGCTGCGCGATACGCTGACGAAGCGCATTCAGGCCGGCATGCCGGCGGATCTCGTCGAAGCCGCCAAGCGCCGCGCGCTCGCGTCGGTGGAGTACCAGAAGAACTCCGTCGAGGGCCTGGCGATGGCCTGGTCTCAGGCGGTGGCGGTCGAGGGGCGTCAATCCCCCGCGGACGACGCGCAGGCGATTCAGAAGGTGACCGTCGCGGACGTCGATCGCGTGGCGCGCCAGTACCTGAACTTCGACCAGGCGATCGTCGCGAATTTGGCGCCGCGCCCCTCGGGCAAGCCTGTCGCCTCGCACGGCTTCGGCGGCTCGGAGTCCTTCGCGCCGAGCAAGACCAAGGCGGTGGCGCTGCCCGATTGGGCCCAGGCCGAGCTCAACAAGCTCGAGGTGCCGCCCTCGGCCGTGCATCCGACCGAGACCACGCTGCCCAACGGCCTCAAGCTGATCGTGCAGCCGGAGTCCGTGAGCGATACGGTGAACGTGTACGGGCGCATCAAGACGGAATCGGACCTCGAGTCCGCTCCCGGCAAGGATGGCGTGCAGGGCGTGCTCAACAGCCTGTTCGACTACGGCACGACGAGCATGGACCGCGACACCTTCCAGAAGGCGCTCGACGACATCGCGGCCGAGGAATCCGCCGGCTCGTCGTTCTCGCTGCACGTGCTCGCCAGTCAGTTCGA
>DATNPP010000631.1:0-4713 GCA_036703175.1 Oscillatoriaceae cyanobacterium | reverse complement strand
CCCACGAACTGGGCCAGTTGCGCCTCGAGCGCGACGTGCAGATCCATCGTGCCGTTGAGCAGGGGCGAGCCCGAGGTGCCCGCCCCGTAATGGCGCGTGGCCTTGACGGAGGCCTCGATCACCTGCGGATCGTCCGAAAGCCCCAGATACGAGTTGGCCGCCAACATGACGACTTCGCGATCGAAGACGCGCGTGCGCGCGGATTCGGCCGCTTGCAGCGGTTGAAAGAACGGGTACAGGCCGCTGTCACGCGCGCGCGTAAAGAAGTTGACCTGGGGACAGCGGTCCAGCTTGGAGAAGAGATCGGCGTGGGGCATTTTTCCTCCTCGTCAGGCCCTGGCCGCAGGGGCCACCTGCGCGACCAGAACGGTCATGTCGTCCCAGGCGGGGGCGCCCGCCACGTGTTCGCGAACCCGCGAAATCAGTGTCGTCACGGCCTGCTCGGCCTCGGTTGCGCCGAACTCGAGCGCGGCGAGCAGACGCTCCTCGCCGAACTCTTGCGCGTCGGGATCGAGCGCCTCGACCACGCCGTCCGTCACCAGCGCGACGCGATCGCCCGGCGCGAGCACGCGCTCTTGATGCGCGAGCATGGCCTCGAAGACGTCGGGATCCATGCCGAGCGGCACGCCGCGTCCCGTCAGCGCCTGAATGCCGTCGCCGACGAGGTAGGCCATCTGATGCCCGGCCGACGCGTAGCTCAAACGGCTCGTGCGCTCGTCGAAGATGCCCAGAAAGCACGTGACGAAGGTGCCGTCGCGCAGATCCTCGCGCAAGCGCTTGTTGACGTCGATCAAACACTGGCGCGGCGACTCGGCGCCGGGCAGGGCCATGCGAATCGCCGTGCGCACCACGGCCATGTACAACGCGGCCGAGACGCCCTTGCCGGAGACGTCGCCGATGGCGATCGCCACGCGCTCGCCCTCGAGCGCGATCACGTCGTAGAAGTCGCCGCCGACCTCGCGCGCCGCATGGCAGGCGCCGTGCACGTCGAGCGAGAGCAGCCGGGGCGGCGCCGGAAAGAAGCCTTGTTGAATGCTGCGCGCCAGCGAGAGCTCTTGATCGATCTCACGACGCTCCTCGATCAAGGACGTCTGCTCGGCCTGCTGCTTGGCGAGCGCCTGTTCGTTCTGGCTCGCGTGGCTTTCGAGCCAGCGCGCCTGCCGGGCGTGCTGATACGCGATCGACGCCCAGGCCGCGATCGCGCGCAGCAACTCGAGATCCGTGTCGTTGAACGCGCGCGACGAGAGTCGCGAGCTCACGTAAAGCGCCCCGGGCTGCGTTTCGTCCAGCGTCAGCGGCACCGCGATGACGCTCTTGAGGCCCATGGCGATCACGCTCTGCGAAGCGAGCGCGATCGAGCCCTCGGTGTCCAACACGCACAAACTGGCGTTCTCGCCGATCACGCGCTCGACGATCGCCTGGCTGAAGCTCGGCGGCAGGGCGTAGTCCTCGGCCGTGCGCACGGCGAGCAGGTCGTAACGCTCGCCGGCGCGCACGATCACGAGGACCTGCTCGACGCCCGTCAGTTTGAGCACCTGCAGCAACAGGTGATCGAGCACCTGCTCGGTGTCCCGCGAGCCCGCGAGCACCGTGCTCATCTCGTTGAGAATCTTGAGCCGCGCGGCGCGGTGGTGTTCCTCGGCCATGCCGCGCGCATTGTGCAGCGCGATCTTCGCGGCGGCGCCCATCGCGCGCAACAGCCAGGCGAGCTCTTGATGATTGCCGGACATGACGCCCGTCCAGTCCGCATACAACGCCAGCGAGGCATCCAGCGGCAACGCCAATCGCCAGCCGCTGCGCTGCGCTTCCACGCACAGTATCCGGCCGTCAAGCGCGTGCTGCACGAAGGCCAAGCTGACCTCGGGCCCGCTGTGCTCGACGTTCTCGCCCGCGATCGCCATCAAGCCGGCGGGCGTCCATTGCACCACCACGGCGCGCTCGGCGTGCAGCGCCTGCTGCGCGTGGGCGAGCAGGCTTTCGAGGACCGCCGCTTCGGTCGGCGCCGCCATGATCGCCGCCGTGAAGCGCTGCAGCAGCTCTTCCGGCTCGGACTCCCCGGCCATCGCGAGCAACTGGCGAACCTGCTGCGCCCCGTAGGGATTGTCGAGCGCCTCGAAGAGGGCGAGCGCCTCTTGAAAGCAGGCCATCCCCTCCTCGCCGGCAGCACGGCGGACGCGCCCCATTTCCGTCAGCGTCAGCGCACACTGCCAGAGGTTGCTCTGCGTCCGTGCCAGGCGCAACGCGGCCTCCAAGCGCTCGTTCGCCTCGCCGAAGCGGCGCTCGCTCATCGCGAGGCGGCCTTCTTGGCGCAGCAGCCAGATGCGCTTGATTTCGCAGCGATACGCCGGCGTGTCCAAAATCTCGCGCGCACGGGCCACGAAGCCGCGCGATTGCGCGACCTCGCCGCGCTGCCGATGGACCTCAGCGAGCCCCAGATATGCGTCCGGCAGCGTGAACTTCAGCCCGTAGGCCTGCTCGCGCGCGATCACTTCCTCGAACGCCGATTGCGCGAGCGCCCACTCGCCGCGCTCCAGATGGACGCGCCCGCGAATCTCGAATAAGCGGCTCGTGAAGTACGGCAACTCGACGACCGCGTCGAGCCCGATCGCCCCGTCGATCACCTCGAGGGCCTGATCGAACTCGCCGCGCAGCGCGTGCAGCCGCGATTGCGCGAGGCGAATCTCGCGCTCGAGCACCGTGCCGCGGCCGCAACGTCGCGAATAGGGCTGCGCCTCGGCGATCGCCAATTGCGCTTCGGGGCTGCGTCCGGTGAGCACGTGGTGGACCATGCCCGCGTACTGCACCATGCCTTGCCACTCCGTCATCTGATGCGCCGCGCTGCGCCCGGCGAGCTCGGCCGAGAGCGGCGCGACGATCGGCTCGCCCTGGTACACCTGGTTGTTGGCGAGCACCAGCGCGCCGCACGAAATGTCGATCGCCTGCAGGCTCGTTTCCTCGCGCAACAGCGCGAAGGCGTCGCGCGCGAAGGCGATGCTCTCGTCGAAGCGGCCCTCCAACACGTGCGAGTAGGCATAGGCCGTCATCACGACGCCCCAGGCCCACGAACGCCGATCCGGCACGAGGGCTTGGGCCTTGCGGTTGACGGCATAGGCCTTGGCGATCTTGCCGTTCGTGTTGCAGCAGATCGTGAGCCAGGTGTTGACCTCGATCAGCAGCGGCACGAGCGCCAGGTAGTTGGGCGGTAGCCAGCGCCGCCAGCCGCGTGCCGGCTTGAACGGCACCGGGCGCGAGAGCGCCTTGAGAATCGGGCGCGACAGAAATCCGGGCAAGCAGCGAATTCCGGCAATCGCGACGCCCATGATCCGCGCCGCCAGAAACGAATTGCCGAGGCGCTCCAGCCGCGCGAGCGCCTTTTCGAGCGCCTCCTCGCCGGCACGCGAGTCCACGGAAAAACCACACTTGATGCCGATGTCGAGCCAGATACAGAGCAGTCGCTCGTCCTGCGGGCGGTGCTGCTCGAGCAACTCGGCGGCCAGCGTCCAGTGCTTGAAAGCTTCCTGCATGGCGCCCAATCGCTCGGCCTCGTCGCCCGCCTGGCGTAGCGCGGGCACGCCCGCGAGGGGCTCCGGGCCGCGCGTGCGGTGAAACGCGAGCGTCGCCGCCGGAGCGCCGAGGGCCTCGAGCCGCTCGGCGATGCGCGCGTGCCAGGCCTCGCGCTCGTCGCCGGGAATCGCCTCGTAAATCGCCTCGCGCACGCGGTCGTGCACGAAGCGGTACACCCGCCCGGTGCACACCCAGACCCGGCGCTCCACGAGCTCGTTGATCGCGTCGAGCAGAACTTGCTCGGACAGCGCGCCCAACACGCGCAATTGCGCAGGTTGCAGCGTCTCGGCGAGTACGGCTCCGAGACGCGCCAGCTGGCTCGCCGGCGCCGAGAGGCCCTCGAGCCGCCGGCAGACCAGGGAATGGATGCTGTTGGGCAATCCCACGCCGTCGTCCGGCACGGTCAAGCGCCAGATGCCCGTGCGGTAGCGCAAATGACCTTGATCGACCAGGTAGCGCAGCATCTCCAACACGAAGAAGCAGTTTCCCTGCGCGCTTTCCTCGATCAAGGAGATCAATCCGGCCGGCGGCTCGCTCACGCCCAGGGCGCCACAAACGACCTCGGCGCATTCCTCCTCGTCGAACGGCTCGAGCACGAGGCTCTGGGCGAGCTTTTCTTCGAGCGCCTGGCTCACGGCGTGACGCTGCGAGATCTCGTCGGGACGATACGAGCCCAACCAGAGAATCGGCGCGTCCGCGTGGCCGTAGAGGCACTGCGTCAGGACCTCGAGGCTGAGCGTGTCGGCCCACTGCAGATCGTCGACGCAGATCACCAGGCCGTGCGGCCGCGCGAACGCGGCGAGCAATCGCCTGATCGCCTGGTGCAGCTCGTTCTTGCTCAGCATCGGCCCGCGCATCTCGCCGGGCGACAGCTGCCGCAACAGGCGTTCGGCGGGCTCGCGCAGCGCCCCGTCGGCGAGCGGCAGCGCCGCCTGCAACACCTGGCGGACCACGTCGTAGGCGCCCATGCCCTCGACGGTGCACGACGCCGACAGCACGGGCACGTGCTCCAGCTGGCAGTGCAGCTTCAGCTCCTGAATCAGACGCGACTTGCCCAAGCCGGGATGCGCGCCCAGAAACACGCCGCTTCCGGCGCCGGACTGCGCCCGCCGCAAGGCCTCCGTCAGCACGCCGAGCTCGGCTTGTCGG
>DATNPP010000622.1:0-2131 GCA_036703175.1 Oscillatoriaceae cyanobacterium | reverse complement strand
TGGGCCAGTACCTCGGCGCGCAGGCGACCTCGGACGACAGCGGTCACTTCACGCTCAAGGGCCTCGTGCCCGGCAACTATGCGGTCGCCGCCTGGACTACCAGCCTCGCGGGCGAGATCGACACCTTCGCGATGCTCGACGAGGTGCCGCTGGACGTGGGGCGCGAGCAGCGGAGCGTGTCGCCCACGCTGGTGCTGCACGCCGTCAGCGATCCGATGCTGCTCGCGGGCACCGTCTCGGGCACGAAGGTCGACGACAAGGCCGCCGGCAAGAAGGAAGATCCCGACGCGGTGCGCCCGCTGAGCGTGCGCGCTTATCTGCACGTGGGCGACGGTGAGATTCCGCTGCTGACCGTGCCGGTCGGCCAGGACGGCTACTTCCGCATGCACCTGCCGACGCTGCCCGACGGCGCAAGCTATCACCTGGCCGCGGCGGGCCGCACCGCGAACGGTCAGACCGTCTACGTGCACCGCTACGATCTGACCTCGGGCGAGGCGAAGCTCGATCTGCAACTGCCCGACGGCCCGGGCGCCCTCGACGTCACCTCGCGCACGCCGGCCGCCGTTTTCGGCTGGGAGCCCAAGTCGACGAGCACCGCCGCCTACCGGTTGACCCTCGAGACCGTCGGGCGCGACGCGCAGACGATCTGGCAGGGCTGGACCACGGGCACCGCGCTGCATCTGCCGGACAGCAAGGACTTCAAGCTGCTCAAGCCCGGCGAGAGCTACCGCGCGACCCTCACGGCGATCACGCTCGGCGACAAGGGCGATCAGAACCTGCAAGCGATTCCCGACGAGCCCTGGAGCCAGACCCAGCTGACGGCGCCGACCACCTTCGAGGTGGCGCGCGACGGCAAGCCGACCGAGGCGACGCCGAGCCCCATGCCCACGCACAAGGGCTCCAAGCGCATCAAGCCGATCGACAACCTGTAGCATGACCGCACGTTTCGTGGTGCTCGACCTGGAAACCACCGGGCTGGATGCCGAGCTCGAGGGAATCCTGGAAGTCGCCGCGTTGCGCCTGGAGGACGGACGCCCGTCGGCCGTCTTCCATTCGCTCGTGCGGCCCGAGGTGCCGATCTCGCCCTCCAGCTACGCCGTGCACGGCATCGATGCTGGCAGGGTCGAGGAGTCGCCGCCGATCGAGGCGCTTTTGCCTGATCTGCTGGACTTTTTCGGCTCGGATCCCTTGGTCGCGCACAACGCCGGCTTCGATCTGTCTTTTTTGAACCGCGCGCTGGTGCGCGCGGGGCGATCGCCTCTCGAGAATCCGGTCTTCGACACGCTGGAGCTGGCGCGCGAGGTCTTTCCCGAGCAGCGCTCGCACAAGCTCGAGGCCCTGTGCAAGCTGCTCGGGCATCCGGCGAGCGACTTCCATCGTGCGCTCGACGACGCGCGCCATCTGGCCGCGATCTTTCCGCAGCTGCTCGAGCGCTACCGGCAGAAAGAGGCCTGGTACCGCGCGCAGTTCGACCAGATCGAGCAGCTCGCGCAGCGCTACGACCAGCTGGGGCGCTTGATCGAGTCGTTGCAGACCGAACAGGCCGACGTGCGGCGGATTTTGTCGCGCTACTTCGCGGAAGCGCCCGAGACGCGCTTGCCGCTCGATTCCGGCGATTGGCTGGCCTCGCAGCGCAAGGATCTGTGGGACTATCCGGCCGAGCTGCTGTTGCCGCTGCTGGATGAATGGGGCCTCAAGGAGCGCTTTTCCAAGCTCGATCGCGCCCGCCTGGAGCGCTGGCTGCAGGGCGATCGCCTCAGCGCCGAGCAAAAGGAGCGCATCGCCGCTCTGCGCTACAAGACCGGCACGACCCAGCGGATCGCCAAGCTGACGCGCTCCGAGCCGCCCGTGATAGAATAGCGGACCCTTTTCTGGAGTCGTTCATGTCCCAATCGGATGCCCACCTCGTCGAGCGCGGCCTCACTCAGGAGGTCGTCTTCAGCGGCCACTTTCTGCGCGTGCGCCTCGACACCGTCGCGCTGCCGGACGGTGAGACCGCCGTGCGTGAGATCGTCGAGCACCCGGGGGCCGCGGCGATCGTGCCGTTGCTGCCGGACGGTCGTGTGCTGCTGGTGCGCCAGTTCCGCTACGCGATTCAGCGCGTCACGCTCGAGTTGCCCTGCGGCAAGCT
>DATNPP010000611.1:0-6006 GCA_036703175.1 Oscillatoriaceae cyanobacterium | reverse complement strand
TGCTCGCCGTGCCCGTGCTGTTGCTGCTGGCCTGGCGTTTGACGGGCGGCAGCACCGAGCACTGGCTGAATATGCTGCTGTTGGGCTGGGTGATCACGGGCGTGGTGCCCGTCGCGCTCACGGGCGTGCGCGATCCGCTGCTCTCCGCTCGCTGGCGCGCGCTGCCGGTGGGCGCGGGCGATCGATACCTGAACGTTTACGGCGCGCTCTTTCCGGTCTCGCTGGTGACGGCCGAGTTGCTCGTGCTGGGCGGGCTCGCCATCGGCCCTGCGGCCGAGCGCAATCCGCTGGTGTTCACGGCGGGGGCGATCGTCAGCGCCGTGATGGTGGCGCTGGGCCTCGCGGTGGCGTCCTGGAGCCGCAACCACGTGCAGCTCGCGGGGGCGCTCGGGCTGGTGCTGGCCATCTGCGTCATCGGCATTCTGCCGGGCACCGGGCCGCTGGTCGGCGCGGTCGTGCCGACGGCGATCGCCCGCGCCGCGATGACGGCCATCGGCCATCCCGACCGGCTCGCGGTGGCGTTCGTGAAGCTGCTCCTCGAAGGGCTGATCTTCGTCCTGATAGGGCTCGCGGGCTTCTCGCGCCGCTGATTCCGCGCCCGCGCCTCGCGTTTACGGATTTTGGTATACTGGCTTCGCCGCGCATGCGGCGTGAGTCACGACGAGGTGCCTATGACGACGACCAGCCCCGCTTTTGCCGCCGAGACCGGCTTGCCCCGCTTGCTCGCGGGCGAGTCGCCCGTGCCGCTGCGCGCGCCGCACGGCAGCCAACTGCATTGCAAGGGCTGGGTGCAGGAAGCGGCCTTGCGCATGCTGCTCAACAACCTCGATCCCGCCGTCGCCGAGCACCCCGACGCGCTCGTCGTCTACGGCGGCTCGGGCAAGGCCGCGCGCAACTGGCCGGCGCTGCAGGCGATCGTCAAGAATCTGCTGACGCTCGAGAACGACGAGACGCTGCTCGTGCAATCCGGCAAGCCCGTCGGGCGCTTCCGCACCCACGCCGACGCGCCGCGCGTGCTGCTCGCGAACTCGCTATTGGTGCCGCACTGGGCCAACTGGGACAACTTCCGCAAGTTGGAGGCCGAGGGCCTGACCATGTTCGGCCAGATGACCGCCGGCTCGTGGATCTACATCGGCACGCAGGGCATTCTGCAAGGCACCTACGAGACGTTCGCGGCCCTGGCGCGCAAGCACTTCGGGGGCAGTTTGCGCAGCACGATCACCGTCACCGCGGGTCTCGGCGGCATGGGCGGCGCGCAGCCGCTCTCCGTCACGATGAACGACGGCGTGGTCATCGCGATCGAGGTCGACCCCACGCGCATTCAGCGCCGCCTCGAGACGGGCTACTGCATGCGCGAGGCCCACTCGCTCGACGAGGCCTGGCAGCTCGCGAAAGACGCCGTCGATCGCCGCGCGCCCCTGTCGATCGCGTTGCTCGGCAACGCGGCCGAGATTCTGCCCGAGATGCTGAAGCGCGGCATGATTCCGCAGGTGGTCACGGACCAGACCAGCGCCCACGACCTCATGACGGGTTACATTCCCGCCGGGTTCAGCCTGGACGAGGCCCGCGCGCTGCGCGAGCGCGATGCCAAGGCGTACCAGCAAAAGGTCGGCGAGTCCGCCGCGACGCACGTGCGCGCGATTCTCGAGCTGCAAAAGCGCGGGGCGATCGCCTTCGACTACGGCAACAATCTGCGCCAGGTCGCGCAGGACTTCGGCGTGGCGAACGCCTTCGATTATCCGGGCTTCGTGCCCGCCTACATTCGGCCGCTGTTCTGCGAGGGCAAGGGGCCCTTCCGCTGGGCGGCGCTCTCGGGCAATCCCGAGGACATTCGCAAAATCGACGCGGCGATTCTGCGCGAGTTCGCGGACAACGAGCCGCTTTGCCGCTGGATCCGCATGGCCGGCGAGCAGGTGCAGTTCCAGGGCTTGCCGGCGCGCATCTGCTGGCTGGGCTACGGCGATCGCGCGCGGCTGGGCCGTCTGATCAATCACATGGTCGGCGACGGCACGCTCGAGGCCCCGATCGTCATCGGCCGCGACCATCTGGACTGCGGCTCGGTCGCGAGCCCGAATCGCGAGACCGAGGCCATGAAAGACGGCTCGGACGCGATCGCGGACTGGATCGTGCTCAACGCCATGATCAACGCCGTGGGCGGCGCGAGCTGGGTCTCGGTGCACCACGGCGGCGGCGTCGGCATCGGCTTCTCGCTGCACGCCGGCATGGTGATCGTCGCCGACGGCACGCCCGAGGCCGACGCGCGTCTGGAGCGCGTGCTCACGACCGATCCGGGCATGGGCGTGATTCGCCACGTCGACGCCGGCTACGACGAGGCGATCGCCACCGCCGAGGCCAGAGGCGTGCGCATTCCCATGTGGGAGTCCTGACCACTCTATCGATTCGATATAAAACCCGCAAGCCGGGCATCAGCCTCGCGTTCGGCGATTTCGCCGGTCGGAACAGGCGTTTTTTCGGTTGCCCGTCGCAGCGCGATCTGGCAGAATGAGGGCGACGAAGCCTTGGGGCTCCCGGAGCCCGTGGGGATAGCAAAGGAGCTACTAGAGATGAAGATCGTCGTTTCTCTCAAGGTCGTGCCTGATTACGAACAGGTGCGCATGGCCCAGGGAGCCACCAGCCTGGACACGAGCAGCGTGCCGCGCGTCGTCTACACCTTCGACGAGCTGGCCCTCGAAGCCGCGCTGCGGCTCAAAGACGCCGACGCCTCGAACGAGCTGGTGGTCGTCTCGCTGACGTCGGACGCCGGCAAGGTCAAAGAGACGATCAAGAAGGCCCTCGCGATGGGCGCGGACCGCGCCGTGATCGTCGAGGACAAGAGCCTCGACACGCTCGACACCTGGGCGCAGGCGCAGATTCTCGCTTCCGCCGTGCACAAGGTCGGCGACGCGCAGCTCGTGACCTTCGGCATTCCCGGCATTCAGGGCGAAGCCTTCCCCACCGGCGCCGAAGTGGCGGGATTGCTCGGCTGGCCGTTCGTGACCTACGCCAGCGGCTTGAAGCTCAACGGCGACACCGTCGAGGTGGAGCGCCATCTCGAGAAGGGCAAGCAGACGGTCGACGTGAAGGCCCCCGCGGTCGTCACCGTGGGCAAGTTCCCCAGCGATCCGCGACTGCCGACGTTCAAGGGCATCATGGGCGCCAAGAACAAGCCCCTCGACACCTGGACGCTCGCGGATCTGGGCATGAGCCCGGATCAGATCACCTCGTACATCAAGGCCGAATCGATCGCGCCGCCGCCGGCGCGCGGCGCGGGCACCAAGATCGAGGCCGAGCCCGCCGACGCGGCCAAGCAGGCCGTCGCGGCGCTGCAGAGCAAGAAGTTCATCTAGGCGAAGGAGTCAGTAATGAGCAACAACGGAATCTGGGTCGTCGCCGAGCCCTACAAGGGCGCGCTCGAGGGCGTGAGCTACGAGCTGCTCGGCAAGGCCGTCGCGCTCGGCGCGCAGCTCAATGCGCCGGTGAGCGTCGTGCTCCTCGGCCAGAACGTGAAGTCCCTCGCGGGCGAGCTCGGCAACTACGGCGCGGACAAGGTCTACGTCGCGGACGACGCGCAACTGGGCGGCACCGAAGTGGCGGGCGAAGTGCTCGGCAAGCTCGTGGGCGAGCAGCACCCGGCGGTGGTGCTCTTCCCGGCCACCAGCTTCGGCCGTGATCTCGCGAGCGCGGTCGCCGCGGCGAACAAGCTCGGCGTGGCCGCCGACGCCAGCGACCTCAAGGTCGAGGGCGGCGCGCTCAAGGTCGTCCGCCCGATCTTCGGCGGCAACGCGCTCGTGACCCTCTCGGGCCAGGGCGCGCAGACGCTGCTCGTCACGGTGGCCCCCAAGGCCTTCGAGCGGGCGCAAGCGGGCGCCGGCAAGACGGCCGAGGTGGTCGACGTGCCGGTGTCGGGCGTGAGCCCCCGCACGCAGATTCGCCAGTTCGTCGAGGAAGTGGCCTCGGGCAAGATCGCCCTCAACGAGGCCGAGATCATCGTGGCCGGCGGCCGCGGCGTCGGCAGCGCCGAGAAGTTCTCGATCATCGAAGATCTGGCCCGCGCGCTCGGCGCGGCGGTGGGCGCCTCGCGCGCCGTCACCGACGCCGGCTGGCGTCCCGCCAACGAGCAGATCGGCCAGACGGGCGTGACGGTCAAGCCCAAGCTCTACATCGCGGCCGGCATCTCGGGCGCGGTGCAGCACTGGGTCGGCATGAAGGAGAGCGGTTACATCATCGCGATCAACACCGACCCCGAGGCGCCGATCATGAAGGTCGCGGACCTCGCGATCGTGGGCGACCTGTTCAAGGTCATTCCCGAGCTGATCAAGGAGATCAACACGCTCAAGGGCGCCGCGGTTTAAACGGCTGTCGTGAGGCCCCTCTCGCTGCGGCGAGGGGGGCCTTTTTCAATCCGCGAGCGGCACGGTCTCCATGAGCGGCGCGCCGCCGGGCGTGTCGATCACGTGGCCCTGATCGTCGATCAGCTTGACGTTCCACTTGATGTTCGTGGGCTTGTTGGGCACCGAGAGCGCGCTCTGCAACGAGCTCGCGTCGATCGGGACGTTGATCGTGGCGGGCGTGCCGGCGGTGATCGTCGTGGACGGATTGACCGCCCCCGTCGCGATCGGCGAATCCGGCGGCGCGATGTCGACCTGGCCCAGGTTGTAGGTGTAGTAGTACTCGTACTGCAAGACGCTGACCGAACCCTCGCTGGCGTCGAGCGTCAGCGTGACCGAGCCCGGCAACACCGTGGCCGAGCTGACGGTGTAGCTGTAGGTCGCAGGATCCTTGTTGGCCGCATCGAAGTTCAGCGTACCGGGCACCGGCGAGGGCGTCGGCGCGAGGGTGCTGCTCGCGGTGGGCGCGGTCGTGGGCGCCTGCGTCGAAGTGGCCGTGTCCGAGCCGCCCGAGGCGTCGCCGGCCGGCACCGGCGCGACCGAGGCGAAGTGGTGCACCACCTGATAGGGCGACGCGATCGGCTCGGGCGGATGCGCCGAGCGATCCGCCGCCGTGATGGTGTGGAAGAGGTTGTTGTCCGACGTGTTCGCCGGGCCGATGTCTTGCTCGGTCGTCAGCTGATCCGGGCTCGACGAGACGCAGCTCATGAGCACCAGCAGCAGCATGGGAGCGAGATGCGCGAGCTTCGGTTGTGCCATGGCCCTCTCCGGAGACAGCGACGAGTGTTATATACCCGGCGAAGGGGCGTCAGCTTTCGGCAACGTTCGCGCGCAGCGAACGGCGATCGCGCGCCATCGCCTCGAGCAACGCCGGAATCGCCACTTCCCCGCTCAATTGCGCGGCCGCGAGCAGCCGCCAGGTCTCGAGGACGTCGAGGGCCACCTGCCCGTCGATAGGCGCATGCACCGCCGGGCGCGTCTCGAGGCGACGGGCGAGTTCGGCGTCCGACACCCCCGACAGCGCCGCGTGCTCAAGCCTGGCCCGCGTGCCTTCGGCCGGCGCGGCCTCGGCGATCGCATGCAGCAGGCCCTTGCGGCGTTGCGTCTCGACGACCGAGAGGCCTTCCGAGAGCACCCGCGCGATGAGCGCCTCGCGCAAATCCGCGTCGTCCAGCTGGGAGACGATGCCCGCATGCCGTGGGCTGAAGGGGCGGCGCGGCTTGCCGTCCTCGCCCACGACCAGCGTGTCGAGGGCCTGTTGAATCTCATCGGGCATCTTGAGCAAGCGCACGCGGTGGTCGACGTAGGCCTTGTTCTTGCCCAGCCGCTCGCCCAGCTTGGCGTAGGAGTAGCCCAGCGTGTCGATCAAGCGCTTGAGGGTGCGGGCCTCCTCGAGCGGCGTGATGTCCTCGCGCAGCACGTTCTCGACCAATGCGAGCTCGAGCGCCTCGGCGTCCGTCATTTCGCGCACGATCGCGGGAATCTCGTTGAGGCCGGCCTGGCGGGCCGCCTGGTAGCGGCGCTCGCCGGCGACGATCTGAAAGCGCGCGCCGGACGCCGGATGCGGGCGCACGAGAATCGGCTGCAGCACGCCGTGCATGCCGATGCTCGCGGCCAG
>DATNPP010000607.1:0-2028 GCA_036703175.1 Oscillatoriaceae cyanobacterium | reverse complement strand
CGGCGCCTCGGCGAGGACTTGCGTGCGGGTTGGGCCTGGGCCTGCTTTGGCTTGCTCGCGCCGCCGGTGTGGACGGCGATCGCCCTGCTGCCGTCCCTCGCCGCGCGCCGCCGGCTGCTCAAAACGGCGTGCAAGCGCCTCATGGCACTCAGCGGCGTGCGGCTCCGGATCGAAGGGCTGGAGCGTCTTCCAGCCGGGCCATGCGTGCTCGTCTGCAATCATGCGAGCTACATGGACGTGCTTCTGCTGACGGTCGCGCTGCCGGAGGATATCCGCTACGTCGCGAAGCGCAGCTTTAGAAGCCACTGGCTGACGCGCCTCTTCATGGAGCGCTTGGCCACGCTCTTCGTCGCGCGGGACGATCCGCGCCAGGGCCTCGCGGACACGGCGCCGCTCGAGGCGGCCCTGCGCGGCGGCGATCGGCTGTTGATCTTTCCGGAGGGTGGCTTCGTGCGCGCGCCCGGACTACAACCGTTTCGCATGGGGGCCTTCGTCGTCGCCGCCGACACGGGCGCGCCGATCGTGCCGGTGGCGCTATGGGGCACGCGCAGCCTGTTGCGGGGCGAGTCGTGGTTTCCGCGTCCCGGCCTCGCGCGAATGACGATCGGCGCGCCGATCGTCCCGACACAGGCCGACTGGGCGGAGGCCCTGCGCCTGCGAGAGCGGGCGTACGCCGAGATTCTGCGCCACTGCGGCGAACCGGCGGTTGCGGGTGTTCCGGCGCCCACCGGCGCCTGAGCGTCGCACCGGTGCGACGGCGCTTCGAAAAGTCGAGCGCCCGCCGAATCCGGCAGGCCATCGCGGAAGCGGGATCGTCCGATCAGCCTACAAGGCCGCGACGATGCGTTCGGACTCCTCCCAGAGCCGCGCCGCGAGCGCGGCATCGTCGGCATCCGGGCGACAGCGCGCCACGTTGCTGCTCGCAAAATATGCACCGCGGCGCGTGGCCGCGTCGGGATGGACCGCCACGTAGCATTGCGTCGCGGCACCTTGCGGAATCGACTTCAGAAAGAGCGGGCCGGCGATCGCCATGGCCAACCGCGGCCCAGCCCCCATGCTGCGGCCCAGGTTCGTGGCGATCACGCCGGGGTGCACGGCGTTCGCGGTCTTCTCCGTGCCGGCCAGGCGGCGGCCCAGTTCCTTGGCGAACAGTAGGTTCGCGAACTTCGACTGCCCGTATGCCCCCCACGGGCTGTAACCCCGCGCGCCGGAAAGGTTGTCGAACTGAATCCCCTCTTTGGGCGCCATCGTGTGGGCCTCGCTGCTGAGCATCACCACGCGGCCTCGCTCGGCCCGGGCGTCCAACAGCCCCGTCACCAGCAGAAAGTGGCCGATGTGGTTGGTGAAGAACTGCAGCTCGTAGCCGTGCGCCTGCTCGAGCTTGGGCAGCGCCATGATGCCTGCGTTGCAGATGATCGCGTCGAGCGGCGTGCCGAGCGCCTTGACCTGCGCCACACATGCGCGGACCGAGGCCGGATCGGACAACTCACAAGCCACGCCGGTCGTTTGCCCACTCACCTGCGCCGTCGCCGCACGGGCTTTCTCCTCGTTGCGCGCCGTGCCGATGACGTGCGCGCCACGCAGCGCGAGCACGCGCATAGTCTCGAAGCCGAGGCCGGAGTTGCAGCCCGTGACGAGGATCGCGCGGCCCGTCAGGTCCAGCCCCGCCGTCACCTCTTCGGCGGTCGATCCGTATCCGAAGCCGTTCGGCCCCTTCGGCTGGAACTTTTCGATCAGCGACATCGCGGTGGGCTCCTTTCCGGGCGGCTCATGCCGCTCGACGTGCGACGAATGACGCAGCATGGCGCACGGAAGGCAGGGATGTCAATTGTCGCACCGGTGCGACGGTCCTCCCTCGGAAAAATCGAACGCCCGCCGAAATCGGCGGGCGTTCTTGCTTTGAGGACCGAGCTACGCGTGCTGCGCCGCGGTCGCGCCCGAGGCCTGGGGCACGGTGGCGGTCGCCATCGTGGCCAGCTTCTGCTTGAGGTTCTCGTCGAGCTTGTCGAGGAACTCGGTGGTCGTGAG
>DATNPP010000606.1:0-14549 GCA_036703175.1 Oscillatoriaceae cyanobacterium | reverse complement strand
CGCCAGGGGGAGGGGGCGCGCATGGGGCAAGCGTGGGTTCGAAAGCGGGTATAAGTACGTTGGCGGTTGAGCCGACGTCATCTCGACCGCCGCGGGGAGGCACTCCCGTTGGGCATCACCGAATCGAAAGCCGGTTCTCCGACTGGCCCGCGACTCGTCGCGGGTCCGACGCCGCTTGCCAAGCCGTCGCCGGCCAGTGTGACGCCCAAAACACCGGCGGATTCGCTGCAAATTCAGGGCGCGGGCGCCTCGCAACCCCTCGGCTGGGTGCACGTGCAGGGCACGCAGCTGGTGGACGAATCCGGCAAGCCGGTGAGCGTGCGCGGCGTGAACCTGGGCGGCTGGCTCGTGCAGGAGCCCTGGATGATGCCGCTCGCGTCCACCTCGCAAGGCGCGCCGGCGATCAAGGACCAGACGACCCTCTGGCAGACGGTCGCCAACCGCTTCGGCGCGAGCGAGATGAACAAGATCCGCGACGCGTACCGCTCGGCCTGGCTGTCGGATGCGGACTTCGCGAACATGAAGGCCGCGGGCATCACGACGGTGCGCGTGCCCTTCACCTACGCGGATCTGCAGGAGCCCGACGGCTACAAGTGGCTGGACTGGGAGATTCAGGAAGCCTCCAAGCACGGCCTCTACACGATTCTGGACCTGCACGGCGCGCCCGGCGGCCAGAGCTCGGCGATGCACACGGGCCAGGCGGATCAGAACCAGTTCTTCAAGAACCCCGCGGACGTCCAAAAAGCCGCCCAGATGTGGCAGGATCTCGCGAAGCGCTACGCGAACAACCCCGCGGTGCTGGGCTACGATCTGCTCAACGAGCCGATGGGCGCGCAGAGCACGCAGCAGCTCTATCAGGCGCAGAACGCGCTCTACCAGGCGATTCGCCAGGTGGACCCCAAGCACGTGATCTTCTTCGAGGACGGCTACAAGGGCGTCGACACCTTTCCGGATCCCAAGCAGTACGGCTGGAAGAACGTGGCCTTCAGCATTCACCAGTACGACTTCAACGGCACGTCGGATCAGCAGCTCAAGGCGCTGCAGAGCACGCTGAACAAGGTGAAGGGCGTCGAGAAGAAACTCAACGTGCCGGTGTACATCGGCGAATTCAACATGCCGGGCACGGACGAGAAGACCATCTCGAAGGCCGTCGGCGCGCTGAACGACGCCAAGGTGCCTTGGACGATGTGGACCTACAAGGTGGTCACGACCGGTTCGTCGGACAAGTCCGTCTGGGGCCTGTACCGCAACACGCCGCCCGTGCAGGGACTCGACGTGGCGCACGATACCGAGGCGCAGATGCTCGCGAAGATCGATCAGATGCGTACAGAGAATCTGCAGGCGGTACCGGGCGAGATCGCGATGTTCCAGCACGAGCCCTCGGCGAGCCTCGGGTATTCGTCGTGGCAACTGTTCACGTCGCGAATCGGCGATGGGCTTTCGGCTGCCTGGAACCAGGTCCACGCTTGGAGCGCGGGCCTCGGGGCCAAGATCAAGCAACTGATTTAGTCGCCCGCGCCCTTAGTTGCCGAGACTGACGACGCGGTTGTTGTTCGTGTCGATCGCGTAAACGTTGCCCGCGCCGTCCACGATCACGCCCGCGGTGAGCGAGAGGCCGGTCGCGGGATAGGTGGAGACCGTGTCCGATGCGCTGGTCGTGTCGATCACGCGAATCTCCGAGTTCTGGGCGTCCGCCACGAAGAGCTGGCCGTCTGGGCCGAGCGCCAGGCCTTCGGGCAGGTGGAAGGTCGCCTGAAGCCCGGGACCGTCCGCGGTGCCTTGCGCGCCGCCGGCGATCGTCGTGACCGTGTGGCTGGCATTGGAGAGGTCGATCGCGCGAACGCGCTCGTTGTAGGTGTCGGCCGCGTAGAGTATCTCGCCGGAAAGCGCGAGGCCGTAGATGCCGTTGAAGGTCGCCGTCACGCCGGGCCCGTCCGCGTGGCCGAGCGTGCCGGCGCCGGCGATCGTCGTGACCGGGTAGCTCGGGTCCGTCAGATCCACGCAGCGGACGTCCGGATTCTTAATTTCGCCGACGTACAACTTGCCGTCGGCCGAAAGGGCGAGTCCTGCGGGCTCATTCAGGAGCGCCGTGGCGCCCGGACCGTCGTTGTGGCCGGCGGTGCCCGTGCCGGCGATCGTCGTGACCGGATACGTGGGATCCGTCAGGTCGATGCGGCGAATGCGGTTGTTGTAGGTGTCCGCCACGAGCAGCGCCGGATGGGCGGTGTCACGGCGATCGATCACCAGGTTGTAGGGATTGAAGAACTTCGATTGCGCGCCCGGCCCGTCCGCGAAGCCGCCCACCACGCCGCCGGCCTGGCCCGCGAGCGTGGTGACCGTGCCGTCCTGTGCGATCGCGCGAATCTCGTGATTGAAGGTGTCGGCGAGGTAGATCGTGCCGTCCGTGTCGATCGCCCCGCCGCGCGGCTTGTTGAGGAGCGCCGCCGTGCCCGTGCCGTCGAGGCTCGAGCCCACGCCGCTGCCTGCGATCGTGCTGACCACCCCGCCCGCGAGATGCCGCACGAGCTGGTTGTACGCATCCGCGACGTCGAAACCGCCGGCGCCGTCCGCCACAATGTCCTCGGGCCGATTGAAGCTCGCTTGCGCGGCCGGGCCGTCGGCCTTGCCGGTCGTCTGGGACATCGTGAGGGTGGAGACGGTGTGGGCCGGGCTGGCGAGGTCGATGGCCCGAATCGCCTGGTTGCCGGTGTCGGCGATCAACAATCGGCTCGTGCCGTCGAAGGCCAGACCGCCGGGATTGTTGAAGGCGGCGACCGTGCCCGGCCCGTCTCCGAAGCCAATCTGGCCGGTGCCGGCGATCGTCGTGACCGTATGATCCGCGCTCGTGAGGTCGATGCAGCGAATCATGCCGTTGCCGCTATCCGCGACGTACAGCTTGCCGTCCGCCGAGAGCGCGAGTCGACGCGGCAAACTGAACGTCGCCGAGGCGGCCGGTCCGTTCGCGGCGCCGACCTTGCCGGTGCCGGCGAGCGTGGTCACCTGGTGATCCGAGCCCGCGAGGTCGATGGCGCGAATCAGATTGTTGTTCGTGTCCGCCACGTAGAGCATCGGATGCGCGGCGTCGCGGGTGTCGAGCGCGAGGCCGTTCGGATTGCGGAAGTGCGCCTGCGCCGCGGGGCCGTTCGCGCGCCCCGGAACGCCTGGCACGAGCGTGGTGACGGGGAAGGTCGGATTCGAGAGGTCGATCTTGCGAATGGCGGCGCCCTGGCAGACCATGTAGAGCTTGTCGTCGGGCGAGACGGCGAGGCCGATCGGCTCGTAGATCGAGGCGTGCACCCCGGCGCCATCCCAGTTCCGGCCCTGGCCGTCGCCGGCGATCGTCGTGATCTCGCCCGTCGAATCGAGGCGGCGAATCAGGTTGTTCTGCGCGTCGGCGATGTAGAGGTTGCCCGCGGCGTCGCGCGCGAGGCCGCGCGGCAGATTGAGCTGGGCGGCGAAGGCCGAGCCGTCCGTCTGGCTGGCGCTGCCGCCGACGACGAGCAGCTTGCGCACGGTCTCCAACTGGCTGTCCAGCGTCTTGTTCTGCTGGCGCATGGTGGTGACCAGGGCATCGGCCGCACTGGCCGTGAGGGCGGTGGGCACGGCGGCCGTGTCGCTCGCGAAGCTGGCGCTCGTCACGGCGCGGGTTTGGGCCTCGACCGAGGCGGGCAGCTTGTCGAGCGTGGTCGTGGGGTCGACCGTCTGCGTCTTCACGTAGGTGTCGAGGATGTAATCCGTCGTGAGCGTGCTGATGAGGTCCACGTCGAGCGGCGTGGCGGCGGCGTGGTCGTGCGCGGCGATCGCCGCCAGTTGCCCCGTCGTGCCCAGATCCGCGCGCAGCACGAGGCCATGCGCCGGCAGCGCCGCAGCGAAGTGGTACTGTCCCTTTCCATCCGTGAGCGCGACGATTGGTGTGCCGCTGGCGTCCGTCACGGGCTTGCCGGCGGCGTCCAACAGTTCGACCTTGATACCGGCGACCGGCACCTCGCTGAGGGCGGTGAGCACGTGGTAGCTGCCGCCGTTGTTGCCGATCAGCGAGCCGCCGTTGTTGCCGATGAGCGAACCGCCGTTGTTCGAGATCAGGCTGGCGGGCGCCGTGACGACGCCCGTGAGGCTCGAGCCGTTGTTGCTGATGATGTTGCCGCCCGGTTCGCCGGTAGGAATGGCGGGCGCCGGGAAATTGTTGGCTTTCGTGATCGCGTGGCGCGCCACGCCGGTCGGCCCGGGCGCACCGGTACAGGCCGCCAAAAGGGCGGCCGTTTGCAGCAAAGCCAAAAGAGCAGGGGCCCGTTTCGCCACGCAGAACTCCCGGCGCCGTGCGCCTGCTCATTTTATACCCCGGTCGTTCGCAGGACGGCTCAGCCCGCTTCGTCCAACACCCGGCGGTAGACCTCGCAATCGGGCGCGCTGAAGCACACGAAGGTCACCTGGGCGATCGTGTCGTGGGCGTCCAGGAACCGGCGCACCTCGTCGACCGCCAGGCGCGTGGCGCGCTCCAGCGGGAAGCCGTAAACGCCCGTCGAGATGGCGGGAAAGGCGATCGTCTCGAGGCCGTGCTGCACGGCGAGCTCCAGCGAGTGCCGGTAGCAGGCCCGCAGCAAGTCGTCTTCTTGATGATTGCCGCCTTTCCAGACGGGGCCCACCGTGTGAATCACGTGCTTGGCCGGCAGCCGGTAGCCGCCCGTGATCTTGGCCTCGCCCGTCTTGCACCCGCGCAGCGACACGCACTCGAGTAGCAGCTTTGGGCCGGCCGCGCGGTGAATCGCGCCATCCACGCCCCCGCCGCCCAGCAAGCTCTTGTTGGCGGCGTTGACGATCGCGTCGACCGCCAGTTTCGTGATGTCGCCCTGATGAAGCGCGATACGGTCCATGCGGTGCCTCGCTTGACGGCAGACAGGGGGGGAAAGTCATTTTAAAACACTTGGCCGTCGGGTGTCGCATGTTTTCGGTCGGTTGTTTTAGAATGCGTCCGAACGATCCACGACACGAAAGAAGAGGGCACGACCTTGAACCTCGGAGGAAACACCGTCCTGGTCACCGGCGGCTCGACGGGCATCGGGCTCGCGATCGCCGAGCGCTTTCTCGCCGCGGGCAGCGAGGTCATCGTGTGCGGCCGCCGCGCGGACAAGCTGCAAGAGGCCAAGCAGGAGCATCCCAAGCTCCACACGCGCGTGTGCGACGTGGGCGACGCCGCCCAGCGCGTCGCCCTGGTTGAGGGGCTGGTGCGCGACTTTCCGAAGCTCAACGTGCTCGTGAACAACGCCGGCATTCAGCGCCGTGAGCGCCTGACGGAAGGCGTGAAGGACTGGGAGGCGGCCCAGCAGGAGATCGCCATCAACCTCGAAGCGCCGATTCACCTCTCAATGCTGCTGGTGCCGCATCTGCGCGCTCAGGCCTCGCCCGCCATTCTGAACGTCAGCTCGGGCCTGGCCTTCGCCCCGATGGCCGGCGCGGCGACCTATTGCGCCACCAAGGCCGCGCTGCACTCGTTCACGCAATCGCTGCGCGTGCAGACCGAGCCGTTGGGCATCACGGTCGTCGAGATCGTGCCGCCGGCCGTGAACACGGATCTCGGCGGTCCCGGATTGCACACGTTCGGCGCGCCGCTCGACGAGTTCGCGGACTCGGTGATGCAGCGCGTGGCGGGCGGCGAGCTCGAAGTGGGCTTCGGCATGTCCGAAGAGGCGCGCAAGGCCAGCCGTGCCGAGCTCGACGAGCGGGTGAAGCGTATGGCGAACGTGGTGCCGCTCTAGGCGCCGGGTTTGTCCCAGGCTTGCACCTGGGGATCGGCCCAGCCGTTGCGCGCGTCGAAGCGGTAGTGGTGCATCAGCTCCAACAGCTCGTTTGGCGGCAGCGACAAGGTGATCAACGGCAATCCGAGGTCTGCGCCGACCTTGTGCCGCAGTCGCTGCCAGATGTTGCGCTCGAGGCCGTTCGGCTTCGCTTCGGCCTCCCACTGCGCGACGTCTTTGAGTTCGATCGCCAGGTAGGGCATGGCCGGCATCGCAATCGGGATCACGCCCAGGTACGTCCGATTGCGAACCCGGACGACGCGCACGGCACGCACCTGGCTCCAGGGCACGAATTTCCAGCCGCCCATTCCGGCGTATCCGCCGAACAGGGAGATGTGGAACCCTTGGGGCGTCAGTTCGAGCGCCGGCGTGGGGCGCAGCAGGCCGTAGAGCGCGTAGCCGGCCAGCAGGACGCTCAGCAGGAACAGGGCGATCGCCTTCAGCAGCGTTTCGCCCGGACTAGGCGCCGACCAGTCGATGGTCGTCGCGCCGGGTTGCGTGATGACCCAGGTGGCGATGAGCAAACAGGCGAGCCCGACCGCCAGAAGGCAGACGAGCGGCCAGGGGCGAAGCATGATGCGGCGTCCTAGTTCCAAGGAAACTCCTTCGGAAGTTGGCGCTGAATGGAGTTCAACATGGCAGCGCGGCGCCATCGTACCAGGAATCGGCCAAGCCGCATGGAAGGGATTTCCCCCTGGTTGCTCGGCGGTCGACGCGAGTAAGCGAAATCGCTTGCCGTCACTGTGCGCGCGCCATCTTCAGTTGGGTGGAGGGACCGGTGGTGGAAAGGGAGGTTTGCCCCCGGGCGAGCGCGTGAACGTCGGCACGGGAAGAGGCGTTGGTGAGGGGCTCGGGGATGGCCCGGCCGGCGAGAGCACTGGAATATTCAGCGCCTCATTGGGGTGGAGACGCGCGGTGGCAATCCAAGCCGGCAGTGTTGCGGGCTTGGGGAGTACGTAAATCAGACAGAGCGCGTACTCCTCGCCAAACCCGGCGGGCGGGTTGGAATTCGGAAACACGAGCTGGATCGTGGGGCTGGCGCCGGTGCCCAACTGCGTGAGCACTGGTTCGTTTTCTCCGTCTGACATCAGCCCCGTGTTGATCGCGAGAATCACTTGTGTGGCAAAATCGACCTGTGGCAATGGCGGTGGTGCTGGCGGGGATTCCATCCGTTCCCAAACCGCCGTCCGCTCCGGGTTCCAGAAAGTTTGCCAATCTTGCGGGCTTTGGAGGAACGTCGCCCAGGAGGCCCCCTCGAACGAGCCGGGACTCAAGCCAGGCTGCGTCGCCACAGGCAGCGGTGTGTCGGGGAGGCCTGCGGCTAGAAAGTACGACCGCAGGCCATTTTGCTCCGCATAGGCAAACACGGGTCCGGGTGAGAGGATTGTCAGGCTGCCGTCGGCCTCGATGCGTCCTTTGGTCGGATCGAGAACGCCCATTGTGACGGGAGCTTTTGTTTCCTCGGGAGTCAGCTTCACCCGTAAGTGGCTGCCGACGCGGGCTGAAAGGCCATCGGGGAACTCGAAATAGATCCCCGTGTAACCTTCGTCCGGCAGGATTTGTAGCGGAGGCCGCGGCGTTGGCGTTGGTGGCGTCGAAACGGAGGGCGGCACGCCAACTGTAGCTTGCCAACCTCCGGTCGCAGATTCGGGCGTCTGGTCAATACTCGGCGACGCGGCGGGATCGCCTTGCGCGAGCTTCGGCAACAGGTTGTTCGCCGTATTGAGTGGCAATGCCGCGCAGCCGGCGATGCCCAGCCCAAGAAGTCCGAGTACCAAAGACTTCCGAGATTTCATGAGGCACCCTCCATGGGAAGGGGAGTTGGCGTGCAGTCAATCGATGGCCGGGGATGCGGCGTCTCGGAAGGCACGACTTCAGGTGGCATGCGCTCGATGTTCACCGTCGCGGTGGCGGGCACCTTGGGGATCAACATCTGGAGCTGCAACTGCGAATACACCTGCAGTTGGGGCTCGCCTTCGGCCACGGCACTGGTGATGGCCATGTTGACCGTGCCGGAGGCCACGCTCGTGATGCAAATCCCGGTGTCGAATGGACCGCTTGGAATTTGGTAGAGCAACAAGGAATATCGGGAGTAATCGATCGGAGGGGGGCTCTGCGCGGGAAGAATCGCGGAGCAGGGCATCGAAATGGTCTTGTAGTAAGCATCCCAATCCGCGTTTGAGTTGATGATCAGGCTGCCGTTCAAGCGGCTGTTTCCCAATGGGTAGCCAGGGACGTCAAATTGGGTGGAATCACTCGGGTCGTACGCGGCCATAAACCGATATGCCGCACGAGCGCCCGAATGCGCGACGAGCAGGATTCCACCCGGTTTGAGCGCATGCAACGTGCGGCCCTGTAGCGTGGCCTTGTCTGTCTGCCCAGGGGCGAGTTCCCAGGTGGGACCATTGGGGACGTTGTCGGGAATCGTCGCGTCTTGAGCGAGCGAAAAGGGCCACGCCCCGCCAATGTCGGCGAAGGGATCTCCGATGTCGCCTGGACCTGGGAGCGGCGTCGGAGGGACTGGAAGCGTGGTGCGCACGGCCGTAGGGCCAGCGAGCGCGGGTGCCAAAGGTTGCGTGGCGGCCATGGACACTTCATGTGATACGCCAGAGGTACAAGCTCCCAGCAGGCCAAACATTGAGAGGCTGGCCCAAACGGCGTGGTGGCGGTTAGTCATCGAATCACACGCACATAGGAATGCCCGGTTGCGGCATCCAGGACATACAAGACGCCTTGACTGTTTGCGACCATCCCTCTTATCTGGGCGAACTCGGCCTGCATGGCGAGGCCGTCTTTGTGGCACGCTTTGGGATCGGGACTCGCACAGGGCTCGGAGCCATCGTCGCAAACCGGATCCTCTAGGCACTGCTTGCCGTCGCCCGCGAACACAGAAAGCGAGCCGTCAGGCGTGAGGCGATGAATTCGGTTGTCGTTGGCCGTGAAATAGAGATTGCCCGCTCGATCGACCGTAAGCCCCAGATACCAGTTGCTGCCGACCGGTGCGGGGGGGCTTGGGCGGCTTGATTGGATTGGTGTCGGGCTGAACCAAGGTGCCGTGTTGATGGCCGGTGG
Source organism: Oscillatoriaceae cyanobacterium (assembly GCA_036703175.1). Taxonomy (GTDB): domain Bacteria; phylum Cyanobacteriota; class Sericytochromatia; order S15B-MN24; family JAQBPE01; genus DATNPP01. The sequence continues at coordinate 5,685 of DATNPP010000606.1, read as the reverse complement.
CCCAAATGGCACATCGGCCGCCACGTCGCTGGCGTCTCCGGGTGTGCCCCATCGAGTTCCACCTTCCCAGGCGACGACCGTGCTGACGTTGCCGTCGGGGGTGATCCGGCGAATGGCCTGGTTGCCCATGTCGGCGACGTACAGGTTGCCCTCTCCGTCAAAGGCCAGCGCGCCGGGCTGATTGAACAGGGCCTGGTCCGCCGGGCCATCCGCGTAGCCTGGCCCGCCGTCCTTGCGCCCGGCGTACACGCTCACGTCGCCCTGCGGCGTGACTTTCACGATCTGATGATCGCCTGGAAGCACGTTGCTCGGGTTCACCGAGACGTAGACGTTGCCTTGCGCGTCCACAGCCAGATTGGGCACGTAGCTGTAGTGCTTGCCGACCAGGACGCTCGAGAACTTCCCGGCCGGTGTGCGAATATAAACACGCCCAGCGTCACCCCATAGGTACATCGTGCCGTCGTGTGCGACGGCGATCGCCTCGAGGTTCGTCACTGTAGCGGGATTGTCCGCACCTTCTCGGAAATCTTCGACGGAATCAATGATGTGCATGCGCTTGCCGCTCGGTGTGACCTTGTCGACGCCGCTGAGCGTCACGAGATACAAGTTGTCCTGGTCGTCGGTGGCGAAGTTCACGATGTGGTCAGTATTGAGAGCCAGCGTCGACACTTTGCCTTGATTCGGAGTCAATTTATCTTCGATGCGTGGCGTCGAAGCTAGCGTTCCACCAGACGACGCCAGGATCGGCACGCTGGGCAACTGAATGGCGCAGCCGACGATGCATAGCGCAAACAAAAGTAGCGGGGGAAGCAATCGACGAGACATCGGCACTCTCCGAGGTGGGGGCTCAAGGCGACGAAATGGCCACAGGAAGCGTTGGAACGCTTCCGCCGGGCGCCGGCATAGGGACGAAAGGCGTCGGCGCCGTGCGGCTGGTGCTGTAGTTCGTGTTGGGCCGAATGAAGCGAATCTCGACACCGGTCACCGCGTCCACCATTCCCATACCATATCCGGCACCTGTCGGGACGGAGACGAGCCAGTACGGCTTGCCGGCGAAGTCTTCTTCGAAGGTCGCGTCCCAGGCGGTGCCCGGCGGGAAGTCGAATGAGGGCTTCAGGTCATCGTGCTGATTGAACGGTACGGGCGATGGAAACACCCCTTGATAGGGCGTCCCCAGGAAGTGGTCGTTGCCCGTCCGTTCTTCCTCGCTCTGGCTATCGGGACTCCGCATCGCGGCCTCGTGGATCGCGATCGCCTGCGCCCGCTTGATGGGAACCGTGTCCGAGGCGTCTTCGGGCAGCGCCCAGGTCAAATGGACGACGAGTCCCGTGCGGTAGAAAAGCAGCGCGCTGCGTTTGGAGCTCGACAGATAGGCCAGCGGCCAGCCCACGTTCTGAAGAATCGAAGCCGCGTCTTTCACGCGATTCGGATCGTAAGGCATGTCGGTCCCCGCACGCATCGCGCCGAGGTCCGGCATCTTCTCGTACTGCGTGTCGAGCGTGGCGTCCGACGCCCAGCGCTGGGCGATCGGGACGAGGCGTTGGTTCACGTACGCGCTCGCGTCGCCGCTCGCTAGAGGCGTGATGCCGGTCGTCGTGACGTTTTCGACGATCCAGTCTTTGCCCCAAGAATCCGGTGCCGGAAAGGCATAGGTGAAGTTGTCGTTGCCACTGTCCAACTGCCGGGCGGTCGAGATCGCCCCCTGAATCGTCGGTTGGATCGGCAGAAAGTAGCCGTTGATCGGCCGGGCGCCGATGGTCCGCAAATCAGCCGGCGTGGGCATGTGAAACGACATGCCCCCGACGGTTTCGCCGGCGAACGGCATCGGCCCGCTGACGCCGCAACGCGAGCCGACCATGGGCAGGTACGAGCACGCCCCTAAAAGCAGCCCGAGGAGCAAGGAGGGTCCGAGTCCTGCCAGGGCCCGGGCGTTATGGCGACTCATCATGGACACGGTCTCCTTACCTTCGCGCTCGGGTCTGCGCGACGCTGTAACGCCACGGCTTCCTCAGACTTGCGTCGCGGCCTGTCGTCGGCCCGGTAAACGGGACGGCGGGCCAATGGAACGAATGAGGATCATTGCCCGCTTGGTTCGAGTGTAGCATTTTCTGAGCGGTTGTGACACGAAAAGCGTCACGCGTCGGATGTGCGCCTCGTTACATGCGGGTGAGTCTCCAAGCGAAGAGCCGTTGTTCGGTGACGCATCGAACTTCGGCGGCCCCTCGCGCCACGCGGCCGGGCCTGGTAGAATACTTTAGACGCTAAACCATTCCATCGACACAGGAGACTTCGCCATGACCACCGCCCGCGACCTGCAACTCCAGGTGCCCAACCACGCGCCCGTGAACGCCTACGAAGCCCGCCCGCAAGATGCCGGCGCGCCCGGTGTGGTGGTGATCCACGAGGCCTGGGGCGTCGACAAGCACATCCGCGACCTCGTCGATCGCCTCGCGGCGGACGGCTACGCGGCGATCGCCCCGAATCTGCTCGGCATGGAAGTGAACTTCAAGCCCGAGGTGTTCATGCAGGCCTACGGCGCGCTGCAGCAGCTCTCGCCCGAGGAGCGCGCGGTGCCCGAGAAGATCGCCAAGGCCCTCGAAGTGCTGCCCGCCGAGTTCCGCGAGCCGGTGCAGAAGCTGATGGGCATCGTCATGCGCGGCGCCACGCCCGAGGGGCTCGCGGCCATCGACGCGGCGATCGCCCAGCTGCGCCAGCAAGGCGCCAAAAAGGTCGCCGTGATCGGCTTTTGCATGGGCGGCGCGTACTCGTGGGCGGCGGCCTACCACGGCGCCGACGCCGAGGCCTTCGCGCCCTTCTACGGCCGCGTGCCCGAGAACCGCGACGCCTCCAAGGTGCGCGGCGCGCTCGAGGGGCACTACGGCGGCCAGGACCACGGCATTCCCGTGGAGCCGATCGAGGCGGCCGCGGCCGAGCTGCGCGCGGCGGGCAAGGAAGCGACGATCTTCGTCTATCCGGACGCCGGCCACGCCTTCCTGAACGACACGCGCGACACCTTCAATCCGGACGCGGCCAAGCTCTCCTGGGAGCGTCTGCTGAAGTTCTTCGAACGCACCCTGCGCTGATGGCCACCCGCGCTCACGCCCTGCGAGCCCTCGGCTCCCGAAATTACCGGCTTTACTTCGGGGGCCAGCTCGTCTCGGTAATCGGCACCTGGATGCAACAGGTCGCCTTGAGCTGGTTGGTGTATCAGATGACCCACTCGGCCATGATGCTCGGCATCGTGGCCTTTTGCGGTCGTATTCCGAGCTTTGCGCTCACGCCCTTCGCGGGCTTGCTCGCGGACCGCTTCAATCGCCATCGATTGCTGATCGTCACGCAGACGTTCGCCATGCTCCAGGGCTTCGCCATGGCGGCGCTGACGCTCTCCGGCAAAGAGCAGCTCTGGGAGCTGATCGCGCTCGCGCTGGTGCTCGGCGTCGTGCGCTCGTTCGACGTGCCGGTGCGCCAGAGCTTCGTGCCCGAGATGATCGAACGCGCCGAGGATCTGCCGAACGCGATCGCGCTCAACTCGAGCGTCATGAACGGCGCGCGCCTGATCGGTCCGATGGTGGCGGGGGCCGTCATCGCCGTGCTCAGCGTCGGGGCGTGCTTCTTGATCGACGCCGTGAGCTACCTCGCCGTGCTTGCGGCGCTCGTCGCCATGCGCGTGCCCGAGCGCGAGGTGCGTCACTCCGGCCGCAATCCGATTGCGGATTTGCGTGAGGGCCTGCGCTACGCGTTCGGGGCGCCCGAAATTCGCGCGATTCTGACGCTGCTGGCGATCGTCAGTCTGGTGGGCCAGCCCTACGTCGTGCTGCTGCCGATATACGCGACGCAATTGCTGAACGGCGGCGCGGCGGCGCTCGGCTATTTGACGGCCGCGGGCGGGATCGGCGCCCTGATCGGGGTGGGCTATCTGGCCTCGCTGCCGGACGCGCGTGGCTTGGGATCGGTTCTGCCGCTTTCGGCAGTCTGCTTCGGAGCCGGCTTGATCGCTTTCTCGTTTTCGCGCTTGCTGCCGCTGTCGATGGCCTGCCTGGTGCTGGCGGGCGTCGGCATGATGCTCGGCACCGCCGCGAGCAACACGGTGTTGCAGACGATCGTCGCCGATCACATGCGCGGCCGTGTGATGGCTTTCTACACGCTTTCTGTGATGGGCATGATTCCCATCGGCGGCCTGCTGGAAGGGACGTTGGCCCATCTGGTCGGCGCTGCCGTCACCACGGGCACTTCCGGCGTGATCGTCGCGCTCGCGGGGCTCTGGTTCGCCTGGAAGCTGCCGCAGCTGAAAGAGGCGCTGGCGCGCGGCGGCGCCTGATATGGCGAGCGGACGGGCCGTGCGGTATACTGCCTGGACCCAAGCATAGGAGGACTGTATGCGCCACACTCTCGCGCGCCTGGCCGTCGCCGGCGTGACTCTGCTTTCACTCGCCTCCGTCGCCCAGGCCATGCCGGCCGCCACGATGGCCCAGGTGGACAAGGCCGCCGGCCACAAGGTGGTGTTGGGCGACAAGGTCAAGTTCATCACCACCAAGGGCACCTTCGAGATCGTGCTGTTTCCGAAAGAGGCGCCCAAGACCGTCGCCAACTTCGAGGCGCTGGTGAAGAAGGGCCTCTACAACGGCACCACCTTCCACCGCGTGATTCCCGGCTTCATGGCGCAGGGCGGCGATCCGCTCTCCAAGAAGCTGCCTCCCGGCAACCCCGCGATCGGCACGGGCGGCTCGGGCCACAACATTCCGGACGAGTTCTCGTCGCACCTCAAGCACCTGACGGGCACCGTCGCGATGGCCCATGCGGGCATGCCGAACTCGGCCAGCAGCCAGTTCTACATCTGCTTCGCGCCGGCGCCCTTCCTCGACGGCCAGTACGCCATCTTCGGCCAGGTGATCCAGGGCATGGACGTGGTCAACAAGATCACCCCGACCGAACACAACAACGTGCCGGTCGAGAACGTCAAGCCGGATCGCATTCTCAAGGCCGAGATCGTCAAGTAGTCCGCGGCGGGACGGGTTCGCCCGTCCCGCTTCTTTCCGGAAAGAACGCCCATGCCACTGCAACCGCAAACGCTCAACTTCCTCAACCTCTCGCCCGAAGACAGCAACCTGGAGCAGGCGAAGGCCATCGTGATTCCGTTTCCCTATGAGGCCACCACGAGCTATCGCGGCGGCACCAAGGAGGGGCCCGCGGCGATTCTGACGGCCTCGGCGCAGGTGGAGCTGTACGACGACGAGCTGGACTGGAGCCCGTACGAGGTCGGCGTCGCCACCGCGGCGACGGTGTGGCCGACGCGTGAGAGCTATGCGGCGACGATGGCGCAAATCGAGTCCGTGACCGCGGCGGCGCTCGATCGGGGGCTCTTTCCGATCGTGCTCGGCGGCGAGCACGCGATCAGCCAGGGACCGGTGCGGGCGACGCTCGCCAAGTACCCGGACCTCGCGGTGCTGCAGATCGACGCGCACGCGGACCTGCGCCAGGAATACGAGGAGACGCCGTACTCGCACGCGAGCGCGATGGCGCGCCTGGTGGACCTCGGCGTGCCGCTCGTGCAGGTGGGCGTGCGCAACATCTCCAAGGCCGAGATGGACTGGTGGCGCGAGACGCGCCCCTCGACTATTTTCTGGGCGCGGGATTACTGCCGTGGCAAGCACCGCCTACAGGACGTGATCGACGCGCTGGGCGACC
>DATNPP010000315.1:0-22369 GCA_036703175.1 Oscillatoriaceae cyanobacterium | reverse complement strand
CCCAGCACACCTACGCCGACCGCATGGACGAAGCGATCGAAGAAGGGTTGCGCGCGCTGGCCTTGCTGGGCATTCGCCTCAAGGCGAAGCCCGGCATGGGCCGGGTGTTCGCCGAGTTGCTGCGCACCAAGGCGGCGCTCGGCGGTCGCCGGGCCGCCGAGCTGGACGAGGCGCCGCCGGTGCGCGATCGCCTGGCGCGGCTGCAGATGAAAGTGCTCGGCGATTTTCTGGTGCCGGCCTATTTGATGGGCAACGAGACCCTGTTCGCCGCGACGGTGCTGCGCCAGACGACGCTTTCGCTGCGCCATGGCAACGGCGAGGAAGCCGTCTCGGCCTACATGGGCTATGCGGTGCTGCTCGCGGGCCTGGGAGACCTCGCAGGCGCGTATGAGTTCGGTCGGCTGGCATTGCGGCTGGCGGAGCGCTTCGGCGTCGTCGAGGGCAAGTGTCGCGCCCAGGTGCTCTACGCCCTCTTCTCGCACAGCTGGAGCCAGCCCTGGGAGACCCTCGAGGGCTGGCTCAAGGCGGCCATCGAGACCGGCCGCCAGACCGGCGACTTCCTGTTCATGGCCTACGCCGGCGGCTTCTCGCAGCTTTGGGATCCGCGCACGGACCTGGCGAGCGCGATCGAGGAGGGGCGGCGCCTGCTCGCGCTGGTGCGCCAGGCCGGCTACGAGAACGCGCTGGATGCGGCCAGCTGGGGGCAGCAGACGCGATTGGCCCTGTGCGGGAAGACGGCCGGGCCCCTCGCGCTGGGCGACGCGATCTTCGACGAGGCGGCGCGCCTCGCGCGCATGCAGCGGGCCCACAACGTGTCCGGCATCGCGATCTACTGGCTTTGCAAGCTCAAGCTGGCTTGCCTGGCGAGAGCCTGGGACGAGGCCTGGCAGGCGTTCGAGCAGGCCGAGCCCGTGATCAAGGCGCTGGCGGGCTCGCCCTACATGGTCGAGTTCGCCGTGTACGGCTTCCAGGTCGCGGCGCAGCGCTCACCGCGCGAGGGGCGGCGCCTGCGGCGCTTCGAGCGCCAGATGGCGGCCTGGGCGCGCCACTGCCCCGAGAACTTCGCGCACCACTTGCGATTGATGCAAGCCGAACAAGCGCGCCTGCAGGGGCGCCACGCCCAGGCGATTCCGCTCTACGAGAGCGCGATCGCCGCCGCGGCGATGACGGGCTGTGCCCAGGACGAGGCGCGTGCCCAGGAGGCGGCGGCGCGCTTCTTCGAGCAATCGAAGCAAGCGCGCCGGGCCGGAATCTGCTGGCGCGCGGCGCACGACGCGTATCGGCGCTGGGGGGCTACCGCCAAGCTGCGGGCGCTCGAGGCCGAACGGCCCGAGCTCGCGCCGGCGCCGGATCCGCTCGCGCATGCGCAGCTGGACGGCAGCGCGCTGGGGCTCGTGCCGCAGCTGGTGGAGAGCGGGCGCCTGGAGTTCGCCACGGTCTGGAAGGCGACGCAGGCGATCTCGGGCGAGCCCACCATCGAGCGGTTGCTGGCGCGCCTGATGGCGATCGTCAAGGAGAGCGCCGGCGCGCAAAAAGCGATCCTGGTGCTGTACGACGACCGCATGGACGCGCCGCGCTTCTCTGTTCAGGCCGAGAGCCTGGACGGGGAGGCGACCAAGCTTTTGGGCGGAGAGCCCCTGGAAGGCCACGCCGGCTTGCCCACGCCGCTGATCCACGAGGCGATCCGCACCCGCACCAGCGTGTGGCTCGACGCGGACACCGCGGGCCGCATCGAGGACGCCGCGACGGGCACGCGCCGAGCGCGCTCGGGCCTGGCGCTGCCGCTTCTGCACCAGGGCGAGCGGGTGGGCGTGCTGTACCTCGAGAACACGCTGCTCGCGGAGGCCTTCACGCCGGAGCGCCTGCCGGTGTTGCAGATCCTGGCCGGGCAGGCGGCCGTCTCGTTGATCACGCTGCGCACCGCCGAGCGGGCCGCGTACCTGGAGGCGGAGCGCGTGATCAAGGACCTGCACGCCCGCGAGCTCGAAACGCGCGTCGCCGAGCGCACGTCCGAGCTGCGCGAGGCCTACGGGCGCTTGATCGAGCTCGATCGCCTGAAGACGAGCTTCCTCGGCGTGGTCTCGCACGAGCTGCGCACCCCGCTCGCGACGATCCACGGGTTCTCCGAGCTCCTGGAAGAGCGCCTCGTCGGAGAGCTGACGGCGGAGCAGCAGGACTACGTGCGCCAGATCAAGCGGGCGACCATGGGCCTGAAGCGCATGGTGGACGACCTGCTCGACTTCACGCGCGCCGAGACGGGGAATTTACGCCTTCAGGCCGACGAGGCCGACCTCGCCGGGCTGATCCGAGAGACCCTGGCGAGCGTGGCGCCTCAGCTGCGCGAGCATGGCCTGCGCCTCGAAATCCAAGTGCCGGACGCGCCGGCGATCGCCGCGCTGGATCGCGGCCGCATCGCGCAGGTGCTGCTGAACCTGGTGGGCAACGCGATCAAATTCACGCCGCGCGGCGGCACGATCACGGTCTCGCTCGCCCAAGGCGCCGAGCAACTGCGGATCGAGGTGGCGGATACGGGCATCGGCATCGAACCGGCGCAATGCGCGCGAATCTTCGAGCGCTTCTACCAGGTGGACGGCTCGCTCACGCGGCGCCAGGGCGGGGTGGGCCTCGGGCTCGCGATCACGCGCTTGCTGGTGGAAGCGCACGGCGGTGAGATCGGCGTGGAGAGCGCGCCCGGTATGGGCAGCACGTTCTGGTTCACGTTGCCGCGGCACGCCGAGATGCCGGCGAAGCAGCAGAGCACCAGGGCGATCGAGGGCTAGCAGGCTTCGGCCATGTCGCCGGGCGCACTCGCCGCCACCTCCGCGTGAGCGAAGTCCGGATCCAGGCCCAGCAGGTGCGCCACCAGCAGCCAGTAGATCCACACCAGCAATCCGAAGAACAGATAGCCGAAGTACCCGAGCGCCGGCATCTCGGAGAAGAAGTGCCCCACGTTCAGGTAGGGGATGTGGTAGACCCAGTAGTTCGGGTTCGTCGCCACGCCGTGGCGAAAGGCCTCGCTGCCGAAGTTCCAAAACTCCCAGACGAAGCCGTCGAAGAAGGTCGCGAGCGCCATCAGCACGAAGCGCGACCAATCGCCGTGCGCCGCCGGCTCGAGCGGCGTCCAGTAGCCGGCGAGCGCGAGCGCGGCGCCGAGAATCGTGGGCGAGCCGACCCACAATCCCCAGAAGAGCGGATACGGGTAGTAGGCCATGGCGCCCTGCAGCACGAGCCCGACGAGGAGCACGCCGACGACGAGGGCGCGCGACGGCTGCCACGCGGGACCTTGCGCCCAGCGCCCCCGCAGTGCCGGGAACGTGCCGAGCAGCATGACCGTCTCGAAGCACACGGGCCAGACGGTGGTGTAGGAGAGCGTGTACCAGACCAAATTCCCGAAAGGCGTCAGCAGGCCCGAAAAAGGGTAGATCCAATCCTCGAGCACGAAGTAATTCCAGTACTCGAACAGATACCAGCCGACCACCGACACGATCGCCAGCACCAACATCTCATGCCGGCGCGCCGCGAGCAGCGAGCGGCCGTGCGTGCGGGCGTAGACCCAGCCGTCGAGCACGCAGATGAAGCCCCACCAGAGCGGCACGAAGGTGAAGCGCGCCAAAGGGCCGGGGCCGAACCACATGAGCGCCCAGCTCACAAGCATCACCACGAATCCCGGCACGAGCCAGCCCGGCCTGGGCCCCGGCGTGACCGGCGGGGACGGCGGCGGCGCCTTGAACCCGAAGAGCCCGGGAAACAGCAGGAACAGGCTCACGACCAGCACGAACACGCAGCCCGCGGCGAAGTAAATTTCGTTGAAGCCGGGCGGCGTCGGGCCTTGCACGGGCGGAAAGGCGCCGTAATAAGGCGGCAAGCCGTGCCAACGCAGCCAGCTTCCCACGAGCGGCAGGAACGTCGCGAGGAACAAACAGGCGAGCAAGAAGAAGCGACGAGACGTCTGGGTCTTCAAGGTGTGGGCCTCCCGAAGTTGCCAATGTGACGCTGAACCACACGACGATCGCATGCTTGCTCGTGGCATGTCAACGCCTGCGGCGCGATCGGCCGGGAATGTGCCGACCTCCGATTGATGGTCGCCAATTCGCGTCGATTGATTGGGCGTTACCCGTGTGATATCGTAGAATTCAAAGGCCGAGGAGTCATGCCATGAGCGACCTGGACCGATTGGTTGACGTAGCGCAAGACCTTGGGCCGGCAGGGCTGGCCGAGGTCATCGACCTCGCCGAACGACTTCGCCGCCGCGAAGCGGAAGAAGGCGAAGCGCACGTGCGCGCGCTCCTCGCTGACCCGTTGAAGCGAGAGAAGCTCTACGCATCGTTGCGCGAGGCCGACGATAGTATCGATCGCGGCGAAGGCGTGGACGGCGAGTCCTTCTTCAAGGACCTCCTGAACGGCCTTCCTGAGTGAGATCCTTTGTCCTGGCACGCCAGGCCCAGGCTGATCTCACGGCAATCCGGCGCGCCATAGCGGGCGATCGCCCAAGGGTCGCGGCTGAGGTCATCAGACGTTTGCTCACGGCGTGCGAGCGACTCGCCGAACACCCTGAGATCGGGCGCTCGTGGCCAGAGCCCGAGCCTACCGATGCAAGGGTCTTCACAACGGACGGCTACACCCTCATCTACCGACCTGTGACGCCACTACGCATTTTGCGCGTGCTACCTCGTGGGCGCGACATCGAATCGCTGCTCGGCGAGGACGCATAATTACAACAAGACCCGCTTCCAAAACATTGGAGGCGGGTCTATATCGAGAGCCAACGACGAGACTCGAACTCGTGACCTGCTGATTACGAATCAGCTGCTCTACCAACTGAGCTACGTTGGCGTCAAATGCTGCCTGGCGGCAACGGATAGGTATCGTACCAGACGAATAGGGTGATGTAAAGGGCCTCGCGTGGGCTTTCTTGCGTCAGATCACTCGTGACTTGCTGATTACGAATCAGCTGGTCGCGCTACAGACCGCCGAAGAAGTGTCCGACCGCCGACGCTGCCTTGCCGATGCCGCCGAAGACCGCGTTCGCCGCCTTGTTCTTGCCCAGGAACATCTTGAGCATCGGCATCGCCACCGCGCCGACGCCGAGCGTCACGCCCACGACCGGATTCGCGATGCCCGCGGCCATGCAAACCAGCAAGCCGCCGCTCGCCAAGGTGCCCATCAGGCTGAAGCCCTTCTCGGCCGCCGTGAACTTGTTCGAGCGGAAGGTGTTGTAGGTGTCCATCGCCGAGAGCAACGTGCCCGCGCCCGCCATCGTCGCGCCCGCGAACTGGCCGACGCTCTTCAGGGCCGCCGTGCTCATCGGCGCGACGTTCAGCGCCGAAAGGCCCAGGCGCGTCGCCGCCGCCGCCGAGGCGCCGGAGAGCACCGTGGCGCCAACGATGCCGCCCTTGAGCAGCTTGGGCGTCTTGGGGTCCTTGAGGAAGGTCCACGAGTTTTTGAGGTTGAGACCGAAGAACACCAGCTCGCCGAGCGGGCCCAGCACCGGCGTGATGCGCATGTAGCCGTTCGTGACGAACTGCAACTTCGAAGGCAGGTTGTACAGGCCCTTGAGGATCGGGTCGTTCTCGACGACCGCCGCGCTCATCTGCTCGGGCTTGAAGGCCGGCGCGCCACCCGTCCAGGGCGTGCGGGCCACCGTCGGCGGCTTGTAGTCGTCGCCCTTCTTGCCGGGCTTGGACGAACCGGGCTTCGGGCTGCCGGTCGACGGGGTGCCGGTCGGCTGGCCAGTGCTCGGCTGCCCATCGATGGGCTGGCCGTAGTTCTCGATGTACTGCTTGAGCGCGTCGTAATCTTGCTGCGTCGCGACGGCCCACTCGTCGTAGGGCGAGAGCGGCCTGGCGCTAGGGTCGTAAGGCGCCGTGTAGGTCGGGGTCGACGGCACGTAGCTGTCCGCCGAGGGCACGGGAAGCGGCGGCAAAATGGGCGCGGACGGCACCGCCGGCGTGGCGTTGCTCATCGGCTTAGGCACACTGGCCTGCGCGCGCTGCACCATGGGGAACTCCTTCCAACCCAGCCGTCCTCCCAGACGGCTCAACTCCGAGTTGGTTATCCCGTTAGCGAGCCGTCAACATTCTTTCGAAGAGGTTAATGTTGGGCTATATTCTCGATCAGGCGGGCGTGTCCAGGCCGCGCACCTGCCAGAGCAGCAGGGCGACGAGGGCGATCGCCCCCCCGTTCACAAGGAGCAGCTTCTCGGGCGCGAAGTGGGCCGAGAGCAAGCCGAACAGGCCGTAGGAAACGGGCATCAATCCGAAGACGAGGCTCGTCAGCACGCCCATGAAGCGGCCCATCTCGGCGGCGGGCACGCGCTCCTGAAAGAAGGCCATCACGACGACGTTGAGCGTGGCGATCAATGCGCCGACGATCGCGAGCGCGCCGAGGTACGCCTCGAAGCGCGGAAAGAGGCCCAGGCCGACGTAGCACACGCCGATGAGCAGCACGGACAGCGCGAGCGTCAGCCGGCGCTGCGACACCGCGCCGGCCCGGGCCCAGGCGAGGGCGCCGCCCGTCATGCCGATCGCGACGGCCGCCTCGAGCAAGCCCAATCCGCGCGCGCCCGCGTGAAAGACGTTGTTCGCGAAGTAAGGCAAAAAGAGCAGCACCGGCACCGTGAAGAAGTTCATGCAGGCGAACGCCCCGAGCACGCCGCCGATCGCCGGTTGATCGACCAGCACGCGAAAACCGGCGCGCATGCTGGGCCAGAAGGCCTCGCGCTGCGGACTCTTGGCGCGCGGCGGAAACGGCATCGCGAGCAATAGCAGACACGAGAGCGTGTAAGTCGCGGCGTCGAAGCCGAAGGCGCCCGAGGCGCCGACCGCGGCGACCAGCAAGCCGCCGAGCGCCGGCCCCAGAATGCCCGCGCCCTGGACGGTCGATTCGATCAGCGAGTTGGCGCGCAGCAGATCGTCCGTCGCGACGACGGAGGGCAACAGCGCCATGCTGGCCGGCATGAAGAAGGCGCCCAGCACGGCGAGCAGCGTCGCGATGGCGATCGCCAGCGGAAACGTCAGCGCATGGGTCACGGCGAGAAAACAGGCGATCGCCACCAGCACGGCGCGCAGCGCGTCCGTCACGGCCATGAGGGGCTTGCGCTCGACGCGATCGGCGATCGCCCCCGCGATCGGCCCGAGCACGACGGTGGGCAGCGTGGTGCCGATCAGCACGAAGCTCGTGAGCGTGAGCGAGCCCGTGACCTGCAGCGTCCACCACATGAGCGCCGTCTGAAAAACGCGCTCCCCGAGCGTCGCACCGCCCTGGCGAAGCCAGAACAGCAGAAACGCCGGGCTCGCGAAGAGCGAGGGCCGATGCTCGGCGATGGGCGGGCGCTGCGGCAGCGAGAGCGGACCGGTGCCGCTCGTGGGCGGAAAGAGAGGGCCGGTACTCAAAACGGCACTCCATCCGCCTTGGGCGTCGGAATGCGGTGGTCGATGATGCGCATGATCTTGCCCGTGCGCCCCACGCGCTCCAGGCTGCCCGTCGGCAACACCTCGACTTGCAGCGCCACCTCGGCGGCGCTCAAAGGCCCGATGCGCGACACCAATCCCTCACGCAGCCGCTGCGCGAGCGATTCGGCCTCGACGCCCTGCCCCACCAGCTCGGCGCGAATCGCGAGCGAGGTCGCGAGCGCGTTGCCCGCAAGCACCAGCTGCGCGCTCGAGTGCAGCTCGCCGAACTGCTCGACCACGCCTTGCACCTCGCGGTACTGGAAGTTCGTGCCGGCGATGTAGATCGTCTCCTCCACGCGCCCCAACAGCTCGAAGCGCAAGCCGGGCCGACCGCACGGGCACGGCTCGGGCACCCAGCGGGCCATGTCGCCGATGCGGTAGCGCACGAGCGGCATCAGCCGGCGATTGAGGTTGCTCACGACCACCTCGCCGATCGCGTCGGGCCCCACGGGCGCATGCGTGTGCGGATCGAGGATCTCGAGGTAGACGTGGTCGGCATGCACGTGGTGCACGCTGCCCGTGCAGTGGGCGCACTGGTAGCCCATCGGGCCCGCGTCCACCGCGCCGTAGCCGATGCTCGTGACGCGCTCGATGGCGAGCCCGTCCATCAGCACGCGGCGCTCCTTCTCGTGGAAGTGCTCGCCGGCGTAGAGCACGTGCTTGACGCGAATGCCCTTCGGATCGCGCATCGCCTCGACCAGCACGGCCTGCACCCAGGACGAGAGGCCGATCACCGTCTCGATGCCGAACTCGCGCAAACAGGTGAGCACGCTCTCCACGGGCGCGTGGTTGGTGAAGGGGAACGAGTTGCAGCCGAGCACCTCGAGCGTGCGATTGAGGCTGAGGAACGAGCCGTAGAGATCGCCCGCGAAGAACAGGTTCGCCACCTTCTCGCCGCGCCGCACGCCCGCCGCGTGGGCCCCGCGGGCCGCGCGCCACATGTCGTCCTCGTAATCCTCGTAGGTATAGATCGAAAGCTTCGGATCGCCGGACGAGCCGCCGCTGCGCAGCCAGTGGCCGCCGTTGGGGGTGTGCGTCAACAGATCCGTGCCGTTGGGCGGTGTGTTCGCGACGACGTCCGTCTTGCTCATCAAGGGCAGCGCGAGCCAGTCGTCCTCGGTCTCGAGGTCGAAGCGGCCCCAGTGGCGCTGATAAAAGGGCGATCGCCGCGCCGTCGACTCGACCATGCGCCGCCGCTTGGCGAGCGTGATGGCGCGCTCCTGCTCGGCGGACAGGAAGATCGTGCCGTCGAAGGCGTCGGCCGCCTCGGGCGTGTCGAGGCTGACCCACTTCACCAGCTCCGCGAGGCCGAAAAGCCCGTCGTGCGGCTCGCCGGGGTAGCCGCCGCTCATCTCGCCCAATCGCGTTACGCGTAGCGCGCCGGTCGCGAAAGCGGCCTCGGCGAGCGGGCCGGAGGCCGACGGCGTCACGGCGAGGGCGATCGTTTGCAGATAGTCCCGATACGGCGCCAGATGCGGCAGGGCGTCTTCCAGACGCGGCACGGGCTTCATGTAGATCGTTCGGAACAGCGGCGAGAGCTTGAAGGTCGGGTCGTACTCGGCGACGATCGTCCAGGATTGTCCCGCCGGCCGGATCAGCCGGCCGAGGCCCATCAGTTCGTCCGCCAGCGCGAGTTCGCGCTCCTTGGTGATTTCGGCCTTCTCCTGCATCGAGAGCGCACCCATCGGCAGCTCGGCCGCGACGGCGTCGAGCGCCGGGGCCAGAGCACCCAGAAAGCGCGTGAGGCCTTCACGAGTCGGGCTCGAGTCCTCGATGTAGATGACTTGAGGGCTCGAGCACGCGCTTTGATCCCACAGCGACACGTCCCGCGCGGCCTTGGCGGCGGTCTCGGCCAGGCGCTCGGGGGCGATCGCCGCCGCATCCAGCAGCGCCGCCGAGAACTTCGGCCCGTACTCCACGAGCCGCGTGCGCAGGCTCAATCCCTGGCGGTAAATGTTCACGACCTCCTCGCCGCCCCAGACGACGATCGCGTCCGCTTCTTGCTGGAAGATCGTGTGATGCGGCGTGTGCTCGCCGCTCCAGCTCAGAATCGCGAAGGAATTGGCGATCGCCCCCGTCGTGTCCAGCTCGGCGAGCGTCTCGGCGAAGAGCAGCGGCATCAGCGGCGCGTTGCTCGCCACCTTGAGCATGTTCACGTTGCGCGTGAGCAATCCCTCGAGCAGCGAGAGCACGCCCGTCGTGGACACGTTGCCCGACGCCACGTGCAGCACCAGTCCGCGCGGCAGGGCCTTCTGGAAGACGTTGCCGCGCCGCTGAAACACGTCCTGCGCGTCCAGCCGCCCCAGCTCGCTCGTGAGCTTGGCCTCGAGATAAGGCCGCGTGAGCGCCATCGTCAGGCCCGAGAGCTCGAGCTCGACCATCTCGCGCGAGAAGCCTATTTGCGCCGGCAGTTCGGCCAGCACGCGCTGGCGCGGCGCGTAGTTCGGATCCGCCCAGGTTTCGCCGACCTTTTCCAGCAACAGCAAAATCGCCTCGATCGGCTGCGCGCGCAGGGCGGCTTGGCGATCGCGTCCCTCGGCGATCAGCGCACGCACGTCGTCCGCGGAGAGCTCGCCCGTCAGATGGCGACCGAAGGCGTAATGGGTCCTCACGACAGGTCCTTTCACTTCAGAAGCTGGGCGGCGGTGATGGCGCAGCCCTTGTTCTTGCGGGTGCCCGCGCGGCCCAGAATCTCGATCGTCGCCGTGTTGCGCCCGCAAGGGCAGTTCTCGTGCACGCGCGCGAGGTCGCTCGTCATGAGCGAGATCGCGGGCATCGAGAGCAGATAGGGCGTCACCAGGTTCAAAAATCCCGTCTCGCCTGGCGGCAGCGGCGCGAGCGTCTCGACGTCGCGCGTGAAGGCGCGCGCGAAGTGCGGCACGTGGAAGCGGTGCTGCGCGCACTCGATGTACGGCACGGCGTGCTCGACCAGGCCGTAGCCGTCGCGCAGGTTTCCGCCCGGAATTCCCAGGGCGCTCTCGATCTCGGCGATGAACTCGGTTTTCGAGATCGCCTCGTTCTCGTTCTTCTTCCAGCCGCCGCCCGTGAGCACGTATGAGTCCGTCCCGAAGTGCAGCGCCGGCAGGCCCTTTTCACGCCGGTAGGCGATCGTGCGGTGCAGAAAGGCCGGAAAACCAATCACGCGCAGCGGCAACCCGCTTCCCGCGAAGGCTTCCAGCTTCGAGTTCGTCTCCTCCAGCCGGAACTCCCAGTCGTTCAGCGCGGCGCTCCATTGCAGGGCGTAGTAGACCTCGCGCTGGGCCGTGAGGCCGGTCAGGAAGTTGTCCGTGTAGGTGGTGCCGCGCTGGCCCGCGTGCGCGGGGTCGTGCGCGAACACGAGGTAGTTGGCCTCCTGCTTGCGGTTCACCAGGCCGTTCGCGGCGAAGCACGCCTCGACCATCGCGAGGCCGCGCGCGAGGGAGTCCTTGTCGAAGAAGATCTGGCTCTTTTGGCCCGTCGTGCCGCTGCTCGTGAGGTTGAGCGCGACGTCCTCGCGGGCGATCGACAGGAGCTCGTGATGCTTGAGCACGTTCACGAAGACGTGCGGCACCCGCGGCAAATCCGCGAGCCCCGTAAGAGCGCTCTCGTCGAAGCCCAGGCGATCGCACAATGCCCCGTAGTACCCGTTGGCCCGGCGATGATGCGCCACGGCCGCCCGCATGGCGTCAAGAAACCAGGCGTCTTTCTCGGGCGTCAGGTGGTAGACGTCGCCGTCCGCAAACAGGGATTCGAGCGCCGGGCTGGCCGCTGGGGCGGGCATGGAGGCTCCTTTCTGGAAGCATCCCCAATATACCGAGCCGGAAAGGGTTTTAACCCCCGAGCCACTGGTGTAGCAGGAACAGCGCCGCCACGCCGCCGAACAGGCCGGCGACTTGCCAGGCGCTCGCCTTGGGGTTGGTTTCCAGATGCAGCACCGGCGCCAGGTTGGTCGCCGCGATGTACAGGAAGCTCGAGGCGGCGATCGCCAGAATCAGCGGCTCGTGCGGCTTGATGAAGCCCAGGGCCACGTAGGCCAACAGCGAGCCCGCGAGCGAGGTCAGGCTCGACAGCGCGTTGAAGACGTAGGCCTTCTTCTTGCTGAAGCCGCTCTCGACCAGGATCACGAAGTCGCCCAGCTCGTGCGGAATCTCGTGCGCGAACACCGCGAGCGAGGTCACCATGCCGAACGGAATCGAGATCGAGAACGTCGCCGTGATGAGAATGCCGTCGATGAAGTTGTGCAGGCTGTCCCCGATCAGCACGAAGATGCCCGCCGGCTTGATGCCCGGCTCGTGCGGCACGTGCCCGGGCTCGAGCTCGCCGTGGTGGTGATGCTGCGCGTGATGGCCGTGGATCAGCTTCTCGATGAGAAAGAAGGCCAGATAGCCGAGCAAGGTCCAGAGCAGCACGGGGCTGGCGCCGCCCTGGTCGATCGCCTCCGGAAGAATGTCCGTGAACGTGAGCGCGAACAGCGCGCCGATGGCGAAGGCCATCAAGACGCGGTAGTAGCGATCGTAAATCTTGGGGTACCGGAGCAATACTCCGGCGCCAATGAGGGACCCGGCGCTACCGAGCAGACTGAAAGCGAGGATGTAGGCGAGTAGCATCGGTCCTGGGTTCACCGGTCGAGCACGAATTCTCCATTTTAGCACCCTCCGAGCGTTAACGCCGAACCACGCCCGTCTGCTGGGGTATAACTCCCCTCGCACCCTGACGATTCAATCGGAGAAAGGTCCATGCTCCACCGTTTCAGCCGCACCGAACTGCTCACCGGCCGCGAAGGCTTCCGCAAGCTCGAAGACAGCTGCGTCGCCGTCTTCGGATTGGGAGGCGTGGGCTCCTACGCCGCCGAGGCGCTTGCACGCTCGGGCGTCGGCAAGCTCGTGCTGGTGGATTTCGACCTCGTCTGCACCACGAACGTGAACCGCCAGCTTCACGCGATGATCGGCACGATCGGCAAGCCCAAGACCGAGGTGATGGCCGAGCGCTTCAAGAAGATCAGCCCGCGCATGCAGATCGAGGTGCATCAGAAGTTCTACAACACGGGCACCTCGGACGAGTTGTTGAGCGACGAGTACGACTACGTGATCGACGCGATCGACAACGTGACGGCCAAACTGCATCTGATCGCGAGCTGCGTGCAGCGCGGCTTGCCGGTCATCTCGGCGATGGGCGCGGCGAACAAGATGGACCCCACCAAGCTGCTACTGGCGGACATCTCCGAGACGCACACCTGCGCCTTCGCGCGCGACGTCCGCAAGGAGCTGCGCCGCAAGTACGAGATTCAGAGCGGCGTGCGCGTGGTCTTCTCGACCGAATTGCCCGTCAAGCCGGATCTCGAGGTCGCGGCGGACGAGGTGACCTGCATCTGCTCGAAGAACAAGCCGGGCGGCCTCAACGACTGCGACGCGAAGAACCAGATCAACGGCACGATGAGCTACATCCCCTCGATGTTCGGTCTGATGATGGCCGGCTCGGTGGTGCAGGAACTGCTGGCCGGCGAACCGCGCAAGCGCGCCAGGCAACCGATCGCAGCGGGCGTATGAGCGTCGAATCGGAGATCCGAGCGGCTTAACGCGCGCCGCCGAATTTGCCGAAAAAGTCCTTGAGCTTGCTCAAGTCGTCCACGCTCGCCACCTTGGGCGCCGCCGCCGGCTTCCCCTTCGGCCGCTTCGGCGGCCCGCCGAGCACCGGCCCGAAGGCCTCGGCCAAACGCGTCGCGAGATCCGTATCCAGGCGGGGCATCAAGCGCTTGAAGCGCTCCGCGTGGCGGCCGCGCTTGAAGTGCGGCAGTTTGCCGAGCGTGGCGAGCGCGAAGGCCTGGCGCTCGGGCTCCGAACTCTCCAGTTGCATCGCCAGCCAGCTCATCAGGTGATACTCGGTGCCTGGATCCACGAGGTTCCAGTTCACCCGCGCCACGAACGCTTGCTGCTCGGCCCACGGCCGCGCATGCAGGCGACGAAAGAAGCCGCGCAGCTGCGGCCCGTCGAGCGGCGCGATGAAGGGATCGCGCGGCTTCTTGGGGCCGGCCTCAGCCATGCGTCGGGCCTTCGAGCATCGTCTTGCGCGCCAGCACCTCGATCATCGGATCGTGCAGGTGCCCGTTGCTCGCGAGCACCTCGTCGCCGTAGATCGAGAACGGCTTGCCGTGGTACCCCGTCACGCGCCCACCAGCCTCGGCGACGATCACCGAGCCGGCCGCGAGATCCCAGGGCTTGAGCCGCGGCTCCCAGAAGCCGTCGAAGCGCCCCGAGGCCACCCACGCGAGATCCAGCGCCGCCGAGCCCAGCCGGCGAACCGCCTGCGCCGTGTGGATGAAGTTCGCGAAGGCCACGACGTTGTCGCTCTTCACGCGCACGTCGTACGGAAATCCCGTCACGAGCAGCGCCTTGCCGAGTTCGGCCGTCTCGGAGACCTGAATCCGCTCGCCGTTGCAGTAAGCGCCATGGCCGACCTCGGCCTCATAGCACTCGTCGAGCGCCGGCGCGTAAATCACGCCCAGGTGCATGCTGCCGTTCACCTCCAGGCCGATCGAGACGCAGAACAGCGGAAGCCCATGGGCGTAGTTCGTGGTGCCGTCGAGCGGATCGATCACCCAGCGATGCGTGGCGTTCGCCGTCTCGCTCGCGCCGGACTCTTCGGCCAGAATCGCATGGTCGGGATAGCGCGCGCGGATGGCCGAGATGACGTGCTTCTCGGAAGCGACGTCCATCTCGGTCACCAGGTCGATCGCGCCCTTGTAGCGGATCTCGTGGGGCTTCGAGAGCCCCTCGTGAAGAATCTGGCCCGCCTCACGCGCAATGCGCCGGGCGAAATCGAGCAGCTCGGACATGCCGCCTAGGCCTCGACGACTTCGACCTTCGTCATGCGATCGCCCTGCGTGACCGCATCCACCACGTCCTGGCCCTTGATCACCTGGCCGAACACCGTGTGCTTGCGATCCAAATGCGGCTGGGGCGAGTGCGTGATGAAGAACTGGCTGCCGCCCGTGTCCTTGCCGCGGTGCGCCATCGAGAGCGAGCCCGTGCCGTGCTTGTGCGGGTTGTTCTCCGTCTCGCACTTGATCGTGTAGCCGGGGCCGCCGGTGCCCGGCGCGCCCGAGGCGCCCTCGCGCGTGTTCGGGCAGCCGCCCTGGATCATGAAGTCCGGAATCACGCGGTGGAACGACAGGCCGTTGTAGTAGCCCTCGTTGGCGAGCTTCTCGAAGTTCGCGACCGTGCCGGGCGCGTCCTTGTCGAACAGCTCCAGCTCGATCGTGCCCTTGTCGGTGGTGATGATGGCTTTCTTCATGGAATCTCCTTGCTAGACGGCAGCGGGCTGGGGCGACGGCGGCACGCTGGCGCGCAGCTCCCCTTCGGCGCTATAGCGCCCCGCGCCGAGATCGACGTCGTGGTAGAACAGAAGCCACCAATCGCGCTCCGCCAGCTTGTGGAACCACATGCCGCGCTGCTCGATGGAGGTCATCGGGAAATTGTCGTAGGCCATCACCCAGAGCGGATTGAGGTGATGGTGAGTGGGCATCAGATCGCCCATGTAGACGGCGCCCTCGTCGCCCGATTGCACCTGGATCACGATGTGGCCGCGCGTGTGCCCGCCCGTGTGATACGCCGAGATGCCCGGCAGAATCTCGCCGTCGCGCTCGATCAGCTTCACGCGGCCCGCCTGCTCGATCGCCTCCCAGTTCTCGCCGAAATAGGTGCTCTTCGAGCGCAGATTGGGATGCGTCAGATCCTCCCACTCCGTGCGATGGATGTGGACCGTGGCGTTGGGAAAGGTCGGCACGATGCGGCCGTCGTCGAGGCGCGTGCTCGCGCCGCCCAGATGGTCGAAGTCGCAGTGCGAGAGCACGACGTGGTCGATGTCGGCCGGCGTGAGGCCGCGGGCGGCCAGGGACTCGGCGATCGCCGGCCCTTCGTGCGCGAAGATGTCGTTCTGCTTGGCCGTGAGCTTGTTGCCGATGCCGGTGTCCAGCAATACACGCCCCTGCGGCGTCGTCACGAGAATGCAGTTGAGGCCCATGGGGATGCGATTGCGCTCGTCGCAATCGATCTTCTTGCTCCAGAGCACCTTGGGCACCACGCCGAACATGGCGCCGCCATCGAGCCGAAAGCGGCCGGCCGAAATCCAATCGATCTGGAACTGCCCGAGTTGCATGCGAACCTCCTGTGACGTCCGATCCTACCATACTCGACGCGGGGGTCCCGAGGGGCCGCGAAAGCTGGACGACGAGCGCCGCATCCGGTACGATGCTGGTATTCTGCAGACAGCCTTAACACCGGAATCGACGTGGATTCCGGCATTCCACAGGAGGATCCATGGCCACCCTCGCGCAAGCCGCCCGCTCCAACCCCTTCCACCTGAACGAGGAGCAACTCGCCCTCCAGGCGATGATTCGCGAGTTCGCAGCCAAGGAGATCGCCCCCATCGCGGCCGAGGTCGACGAGAACGAGCGCTTCCCCGAAGAGACCTTCAAGAAGCTGGCCGAAATGCACCTGTTGGGCCTCACGGTGCCCGAGCAGTACGGCGGCGGCGGCGCGGGGTACCTCGAGTACGCGATGGTCGTCGAAGAGATCGGCGCCGCCTGCGGCTCGACCGGCCTGTCCTACGCCGCGCACAACTCGCTCGGCTGCGGCCCGCTGGTCTACTTTGGCAGCGAGGAGCAAAAGCAGAAGTATTTGCCCAATCTGACCTCGGGCAAGTACCTGGGCGCCTGGGGCCTCACCGAGCCGGGCGCCGGTTCGGACGCCGCGGGCCAGAAGACGACGGCCGTGCGCGACGGCGAGCATTACGTGCTCAGCGGCTCGAAGAACTTCATCACGAACAGCCCCTTCGCCGGCGTCTTCACGATCATGGCGATGACGGACAAGAGCAAGGGCAACCACGGCATCTCGGCCTTCTTGGTCGAGCCCGAGATTGCCGGCTTCTCGATCTCGAAGCACGAGAAGAAGATGGGCATGCGCGGCTCGCCGACCTGCTCGCTGGCCTTCGACAACGTCCGCGTGCCGGTCTCGAATCTCTCCGGCGAAGAGGGCACGGGCTTCAAGCAGGCGATGATCACGCTGGACTCGGGCCGCATCAGCATCGGCGCGCTGGCGCTGGGCATCGCCGAGGGCGCGTACCGCGTGGCGTTGGCCTACGCGAAGGAGCGCCAGCAGTTCGGCCAGCCGATCGGCAAGTTCCAGGCGATCCAGTTCATGCTCGCCGACATGAGCATGCAGATCAGCGCAGCGCGCCACTTCATCTACAACGCGGCGCGTCTGCGCGATGCCCACGAGCCTTTCAAGTTGGAGGCCTGCTACGCCAAGCTGTACGCGTCCGAGATTTCGACGAAGGTCTGCCTCGACGCGGTGCAGATTCTGGGCGGCTACGGCTACACGCGCGACTACCCCGTCGAGCGCATGGTGCGTGACGCGAAGCTCTGCGAGATCGGCGAGGGCACCTCGCAGGTGCAACGCCTGGTGATCGCGAAGCAGCTGGGGCTCTAAGCCACGTGCCCGACCTGAAGCTCGCGTACCTCAAGGTCGTCCACCTCGCCCCGCACGTCTACGCCGGCGGCTTGATGGTCGTCGACGAGCGCGGGCTGCCGCTGGATTTTCGCTACACGGATCCCGTGACGCCGTCGCGCGTGCAGCAGATCCTCTACGGCAAGGCGCTCGAGCGCCACGTCAAGCAGGACGTGATCTTCCACCATTTGGCGGACAAGATCGAGCCCAAGCCGGCGTTCCTGCTGGTGGACGAGGAGCAACTGCTCGGCGCGACCGGCGTGCCGACCGTGCTGGTGGTCGAGACGCGCCTGGCGCCGCTGCATCAGGCGACCGAGCTTCAAGTGATCTCGGACGTGGAGTACCTGCTGCAACTCGGCGAGACGGGCAGCCCGCTGCGCTTCAAGTTCGCCAAGGCCGAACCGGGGCTGGCGGACAAGCTGGCCGACGCGCTGCTCGCGGCCACCCGCCAGGGCCTCGAACCCACCGAGCCCTTCGGGCGCGTCCGCGGCGCCGTGGAGACGTTGTGCAGCCCTTCTACCGAGCGGGATTGACGATCTGGCGGCTGGACCTCGACGGTCCGCCGCCGGAATCGCGTGAGCAGGCTCTGCTGGCCGCTCCCGAGACGCATGAGTGGCGTCCGGAGGCGCCCGGGCTGCGGCGCGAGGCCGTGTCCCGCGTTCCCGCTCCGGCGGTTCGGCGTGGCGAGCTGGGGCAAACGCGCGTGACGAGCCAGGCGTTCGCGGCGCCGTGCACGGTCCGGAGCGGCAAGCCGGTGAGCCGGGAAGTGGCTGTGATGGGCCATCCGTTGCCGATTCCGCCGCTGCCGCGCCCGACGGGGCGGGATGAGCCGGTGGCGCTGAATACGACCGTTCATGAGTTGCCCGCCTTGCCGATGCCAGGCGTGCATGCGGATCTGGCCTTCATGCGCTCGCGCTTCATGCAGCGTCGCGCGATTCCGGCGCGCTTCATGAGCGACGCGCAGATCGCGTACTGGCAGCAGCGCATGAGCAACGCGAAGCGCGTGACGCCCAAGCTGATACAAATAGTGGGCCTGTTTCCGGATGTGCCGATCGTGGGCGACCAGCCGGTGCAGTACCTGGCGAAGGAGGGGGCGATCGCCTTCCCGGTGCCCCCAGAACCGGTGCCGCTGACCACCGTGGTCATCGCCCGCCACGAACGCACCGGCCAGCTCATGATCGGCCGCTTCGCCACTTAGTTGTCGTCTATCCCCTTTCGGGAGAGACGACAGTTGGGGGCGCTCTTACTGTTCCTTGGTGCGGATCGTATAAGTCAAAGTCGCCTGCCCACCGGCCGGAACCGGCACGCTGAAGCGCAGCTCGTTCACGCTGACCCGCTTCCCCGGCACGCTGCTCGTGGTCACCTGCCAGTCGCCGTAAGGATGCTCGACCACCTCGACCGTCACCTCGTTGGCCGAAGCATTGGACAGCACGACCTTGTACGCATCGTCGTGCGTCTTGTCGTCGAGGCGCGTGGTGTTGAGCACCGCGTGCGTGCCCGTGACGTCGAAAGCCTTGCCGATCGTCGCGCGCACCGTCTCTCCAACCGCCGTATGGTCGATCGCCGCCTCCCCGAGCAAAACGCTTCCCTGGCCTTGCGGCCCATACGCGTGAATCCGCCCCGCCGGCAGCGGCAAGCCGAGCCCAGCGGCCGCGCTGTTGGCGAAGGAAACCTCGATCGCGACCTCGCTGGGCTTGTCGCTGCCCCAGAAGCGGCTGTCGAAGACGTAGCGGCGGGTCACCTGGATCGTCTTTTGATCGAAGAGCGGCAGTTGGGTGGTCTGCTTGTCTTCCAACGTCGCGCGCCGGTTCAGCGCGTACGCATGGTAGTCGCCCACCGGCTCCTCGCTGAAGCGTGGCGCCGCCGCCGCATAAGCGACAGGCGCAGCCGAGGGAATCGGCATGGGCGCGGCGCGGTTGAGATTGCCGGCCACCAGCCCGACCCGGGCGTCGGGCCAGCGCTGGCCGGTCTGGTTCTGGATGGTCGCCAGTCCCGACAGCGTCGCGGCGCCGCCCGCTCCCAAGGTCAGCGTGTAATCGGCCTGCCAGCTGATTCCCGAGATGACGTACCGCGCCTCGAGCACCCGTGACCCGGGGCGCTCGACGTTCAGAAGCCAGTTGACGGACGGAACGGCACTCATGCCCTCGGGCAGGCTCGGCAGAATCACGGTGCCGGGCGGCTGCAGATAGATCTTGCCGCCGATCTCGAAGACGTTGCCGCCCTGGGTGCTCACGAGGGTCGCGTCGAGCGTTTGAGCCGGCCGATCGCCCTCTGCCGGCATGCGAATCTGGACCTGTTTGCCCACGTAGGCGTCGAGCAGCTTCTGGAGGCTGATCGTGTCCTGGTCCGTGGTCTGCTCCAGCACCGAGAACGCGCCGGTCTCACTCGGCGCGAACAGGCTGAGCGTGCCGGGATCCAGCCCGGCCGGGACGTCCTCGAAACGCAGCCGCACCTGCCCCGTCGGCAAGGTGGCCTGGCGATCGTCCTGGACCAGCGCCATGTTCCCGTTGTAGATCGTGAGCGTCAGATCCCGGCGGTCCGCCGCGTGCGTGGTAATCGGACTGGAGTCCGGCACCGCCGCCTCCGCGACCGAGAGCACCTGCCGCGCCGCGTGCACCGGCGCGAGCGGGGCCGGCTGGCATGCCATGAGCAAGACAAGTCCGGAGGCGAGTCCCAAGTGTCGCTTCATCGCGCATCTCCTCGTTTGGCGAGATTCTACGCCGGAAAACGCGCGGCGCCTACGAGGAAGCACCGGACAGGCAACGGCTGAGGCGGCTTCGGAGGATCGATCGCCTCGCGACGGCGCGTGATCGAACCGGTGCGTCGGCGGCCTTCATGCGGCCACGCTTCGCTGCTTGGAACTGGCTCCGCGTGGTACAATGGGCCTGTTTTGAGCCTCTTTTTCAGGAGAACTGTCCTTATGGCCTACCGCGTGACGCTGATTCCGGGCGACGGCATCGGTCCCGAGATCACCAAAGCCACCGTCCGCTGCCTGGAGGCGACCGGCGTCCCCTTCGAGTGGGACACGCAGGAAGCCGGCTTGACCTACATGGAGCGCACCGGCGAGAACAACCCGCTGCCGGATGCGGTGCTGGACTCGATCCGCCGCAACAAGCTCGCGCTCAAGGGCCCCATCGGCACGCCGATCGGCACGGGCTTCCGCTCAGTGAACGTGAGCTTGCGCCAGGGACTCGATCTCTACGCCTGCGTGCGCCCCTGCAAGGTCTATCCCGGCATTCGCACGCGCTACGCCTACGTGGACCTCGTGATCATCCGCGAGAACACCGAGGACCTGTACGCCGGCATCGAGTTCGACAAGGGCAGCGAGGCGGTGGCCGCGCTCGAGAAGCTCGTGAACCAGTACTCCAAGAAGCCCCTGCCGCGCGACGCCGCGGTCAGCCTGAAGCCGATTTCGGAGTCCGGCAGCCGCCGCATCGTCGAGTTCGCCTTCGAGTACGCCAAGGCCAACGGCCGCAAGAAGGTCACGGCGATTCACAAGGCGAACATCATGAAGTTCTCGGACGGGCTCTTTCTGCGCGTGGCGCGCGAGGTGGCCGAGAATTACCCCGAGATCCAGTTCGAGGAGATGATCGTCGACGCCGCCTGCATGAACCTGGTGATTCGCCCCGAGAGCTTCGACGTGATGGTGCTCGGCAACCTGTACGGCGACATCGTGTCGGACCTCTGCGCCGGCCTGGTCGGCGGCCTGGGCGTCGCGCCCGGCGCCAACGTCGGCACGCACGCGACGGTCTTCGAGGCGACCCACGGCACGGCGCCCACGATCGCCGGCAAGGGCATCGCGAACCCGCTCGCGCTGCTGCTCTCGGGCTTGATGATGCTTAGGCACATCGGCGAGACGGAGGCCGCGACGCGGCTTGAGAATGCGATCGTCGACGTGCTGAAAGAGGGCAAACACCTCACGGCCGACCTGTCTCCCGAGGAGGGTGTGAGCACGATGGCCTTCGCCGACGCGATCATCGCGGCGATGAACAACGAAGAGAGCAAGGTCACGGCCTGAATCGCCCCATGACGCAAGCACCGCAGTACCTCAACGTCGCCCAGATCGTCACGCCGTTCGGCGTGCAAGGTGAACTGAAAGTTCGCCCCGAAACCGACGATCCGCTGCGTCTCAAGGAGCTCAAGGTCGTCAGCTGTTTGCTGGCGACTGGCGAGCGCATCGAGTTGCATCCCGAGATCGTGAAGCTGCGCAAGGACGGGGTGCTGGTCGTCAAATTCAAGGAGTTCGACGCCCCCGAACCCGCCGCCAAGCTGCGGCGGGCCTGGTTGCAGGTGCCACTCTCCGAGGCCAAGCGTGAGCCGGGCAAGGTGCTCTACGCGGACGTGCTGGGGCTCATCGCGCGAGACGACGCGACGAACGCCCCCCTCGGGACCGTGCGCGAGGTGCTGCGCGCCGCGCAGGACCTGCTCGAGATTGAGACGCCGGACGGCAAAGAGGTCCTCGTGCCCTGGGTGGACGTGTTCGTGAAGAAAGTCGACCTCGAGGGCCGCGAGATTCGCCTGACGCCGCCGGAGGGGCTCTTCGAGTGAGCGACGGGCCGCTGCACATCGACTACCTCACGCTCTTTCCGGAGATGTTCGGCTATCTGGACACGAGCATCCTCAAGCGCGCGCAAAAGGCCGGCGTGTTCACCTACGGCGTCCACGACATGCGCGACCAGGCCACCAATCGCCATCGCACGGTCGACGATCGCCCCTTCGGCGGCGGCGTGGGCATGGTGCTCAAGCCGGACATCGTGCACAAGGCGCTGGAAGTGCTCGAACTGCCCGAGGGCGCGCGCATTCTGCTCACCACGCCCCAGGGCCGCACCTTCGATCAGGCCTTCGCGAAGGAGCTCTCTCAGGAGCAGCACCTGGTCTTCCTCTGTGGCCACTACGAGGGCATCGACGAGCGCGTGAGCCAGCACATGATCACGGACGAGGTCTCGATCGGCGATTACGTGCTCACGGGCGGCGAGCTGCCCGCACTCGTCATGACGGACGCGATCGTGCGGTTGATTCCCGGCGCGCTCGGCAAGCACGCGAGCCCGCACGAGGATTCCTTCTACCACGGGCTTCTGGATTACCCGCATTACACGCGCCCGGCCGAATTTCTGGGCTGGAACGTGCCGGAGGTCCTCATCTCGGGCCATCACGCCGAGGTGGGGCGCTGGCGCCGCCAGGAGGCCCTCAAGCGCACCTACCTGCGCCGGCCCGACCTGCTCGCGACCGCCGAGCTCTCGGCCAGCGATCGCCAGTATCTCGCCGAACTCGAGCGACAGATCGCCGAAGAGCCGCTCAGCGAGCAGTAATAAAAGAAACTTCACTTGGCAGATTCGCGCACATCCGGTACCATGCTAGCGGGAATCGATGATGTTCCTTGGTAGCCAATGGCGGCTGTCCCCCACCGCGGGTCCGCGGTGTTGTTCAGTAGGAGAA
>DATNPP010000571.1:0-4467 GCA_036703175.1 Oscillatoriaceae cyanobacterium | reverse complement strand
TCGCTGACGCCGGATGTCACCGGCCCGATCCTCGAGAAGCTTCAAAAGGCCAACGCCGAGTTCGCGAAGGCCTACCCGGGCGAGACCGGCGATCGCCAGCCCGTCCACACGGTTTACGGCGGCGCGCATCTCTTCAAGTCGGACTCGGCGCCCAAGATGGGCACCATGGCGCAGCGTGCTTTCCTGGAGTACGCCCCCAACTCGGTGGGCTTCGCGCGCGTGCTGGGGCTGCGTGGCGCCGGAAGCCTGCCGGAGAGCCTGGAGGCGATCGCGGCCCTCGAAGCCGAAGTGGCGCGTGATCCCGAGGCCGCCCGCCGTGCGAACGAGCCGGCCTGGCTGGCCTACACCATCCACCGCCGCGTGGCCGAGAAGCTCAAGCGCGAGGCCGTCGAGGACTTCCGCATCGACTTCGAGGACGGCTACGGCAACCGTCCCGACGCCGAGGAAGACCGCCAGGCCGAGATCGCGGCCGAGGAAGTCGCCAAGGGCATGCAGGCCGGCACGTTGCCGCCGTTCATCGGCATCCGCATCAAGCCGTTCACCGAGGAGCTGCGCGATCGCTCGATTCGCACGCTCGACCTCTTCGTGACCGCGCTGGTCGCGAAGACCGGCGGCAAGCTGCCCGACAACTTCGTCGTCACCTTCCCCAAGGTGACGCTGCCCGAGCAGGTGACGGCGCTGGTTTCGCTGCTCGAGATTCTGGAGCAGAAGACCGGCCTGCCCACGGACTCGCTGAAGATCGAGCTGATGGTCGAGACGCCGCAGTCGATCTTCAGCCGCGAGGGCTTCGCGACGCTGCCCCTGTTGGTCGCCCAGGCGAAGGGCCGCTGCCGCGGCGCGCACTTCGGCACGTACGATTACACCGCCGGCGTGAACATCACGGCGGCTTACCAGAACATGGTGCACCCGGCCTGCGACTTCGCCCGCTCGGTCATGCAGGTCTCGCTGGCTGGCACGGGCCTGATGCTCTCCGACGGCGCCACCAACGTGATGCCCATCGGCCCGCACCGCGCCGCGCCGGGTGAAAGCCTCACGCTCGAGCAGATGGCCGAGAACCGCGCCGTGGTCCACCGCGCCTGGAAGCTGCACTACGACCACGTGCAACACTCGCTGGAGAACGCCTACTACCAGGGCTGGGATCTGCACCCCGCCCAGCTGCCGACCCGCTACGCGGCCGTCTACGCCTTCTTCCTCGAGGGCCTGGCCCCGGCGACCGAGCGCCTCAAGAACTTCATCGAGAAGGCCGCCCAGGCGACGTTGGTCGGCGACGTCTTCGACGACGCCGCGACCGGCCAGGGCCTGCTGAACTACTTCCTGCGCGGCATCAACTGCGGCGCGCTGACCGAGGACGAAGCGCTGGTGACGGGCTTGACGCTCGAGGAGCTGCGCGGCCGCTCGTTCGTCAAGATCCTCAATGCACGCCGGGGATAGATAGCCAGCTCGCAACCACATTGCCCTCTCCCCCGGAGGGTGGGAGAGGGATGCCGAAGCCCTGTTCAGGGGCTGAGGCTGGGAGCGGGGGCGACCCCAGGCCAGTTTCGGTTTACGCCAGTTGGGATTTGCGGGTGGCTCGCGGTCGCCCCCTCTCCCGATTGGCTCCCCTGGACGGGTCGCCAATATCCCTCTCCCACCCTCCGGGGGAGAGGGCAATGCTTCTCAGGCCTGTCCGAAAATTGAGGCTAGCTGCCGCGGTAGGTCGAGTAGCCGAACGGGCTCAGCAAGAGCGGTATGTGGTAATGCCCACCCGGCGACGCCAAATCGAACACCACCTGCACCAGCGGATAAAACACCGCCTGCCCCGTCGCGCGCAGGTACCGCTCCGTATCGAAGCTCACGCGATAGCGCCCCGGCGAGAGCGTCTGCTCCCCCATCCACTCCGCGATGCGCCCGTCCTCGTTGGTCTCGCCGCGTGCAATTTCGGCGAAACCGTTGGGCTGCTGGTACTCCAGCGTCACGGGCACGCCCTGGGCGGGGCGCCCGAGGGCGGTGTCGAGCACGTGGGTCGTGATGGGGCTTCTCATTGCAGCAGTTTCTCCAATCGCAAGCGCGTGATCTTCGCCTGTTCCGCGGCTGCCACGCGCCACTCGGCCTCCGGGGGATTACTCAAGCGGCCCTGAAGCAACGCCAACATCTCAGTCGCACTCTTGCCCGTGGCGCACACGATGAAGATGTAGCCGAAGCGCTCTTCGTAGACCCGATTGCCCTCGGCCAATCCTTCCAGCACCGCCTCGGACGCGCTCGCCGCGCCGGATTGCTCCGACGAGGCCCAGGCCTTGGTGTCAGCAAACTTTGCACGCAGGCTGCTAATGTCGCCGATACGCGGATGATGCGTGAAGGCCTCGAGCCAGTCCTCGCGAGCGAGGTCGGACTCGACCTCGTCCGCCGCCGCGACCAGGGTCGCGAGGCTCGCGAAGGGCCGACGCGCCGTCATGCCGTCCACCCAGCGCGCGGCCCCGCAGCAGCGCTGCAGCGCCTCGCGCAAGCGCGCCTCGGGCAGCGCGTTCAGCTCGTCGAGCGTCATGCCTGCCCCTCCGGGCGGCCATGCAGGCGCAGACGGCTCACGCCGCCGTCCGGATAGATGCTCAGGCGCACGTGCGTGAAAGGCCCGCGGGCGCGCAGCTCCTGCTCGAAGTAGTGGCGCGTGTCCGCGGCCAGCTTGGTGCGCGGCAGCAGTTCCTGCCACTCCAGATTGCGGTTCGCGAAGAAGTCGGGCGGCACCTCATCCGGAATATAGCAGCCTTCGAGCGAGCAGCTCTCGGGGAAGTTGCCCTTGAAGTGGTTCGTGTCCACCTCCACGCGATCGATGTTGCCGGGCACGCCCAACCGGACGACCACCCAGTCGTTGCCCGGTCCGCGCTTGCGCTTGGTCTCCCAGCCGTCGCCCATGTTGGCCGCGCGCCCAGGCATAATCAGGTTGTTGCGGTGGCTGAAGAACATATCGTTGGCGAGCACGGACACGCCGCCGTTCTCGACGGCGGCCAGGTCGACCGTTCCCGCCGCCTTCAGCTTGGCGACGTCCGGACGCACCAGGCCATGCACGCGGAAGCGCGCCACGCCCCCATCCGGGTAGATGTTGAGCCGCAGATGCGTCCAGCGCTTGTCGCTCGTTACCGGGAACAGGTGCTGCGAGCCGCCTTGCAGCTTGCTCACCGGCACGATGCGCGTCCACTCGGCGCGCTGCAATTCTTCGGCCGACGGATTGCCGTCGATCGCCACCGCGTCCACCGACGCGAACTCGGGATAGTTGCCCAGAAAGTGGTTCGTGTCAATGTCGACGCCGCGAATCTCACCCGGCAGCCCCAAACGGATCAGACACCAGTCGTATCCCGGCTCGCGCTTGCGGCGGGATTCCCAGCCGTCCATCCACTTGCCGCGGTCGGTGTACTTGTCCACGATGAACACGCCACGCCCGGGCTTGAGCAGATTCTCCTTCTCGGCGAAAAACTCGTCGCTGGCGAACAGCGCCTGTCCGCCGACGCGCTCGGAAGCGAGATCGATCAGGTCGGTGAAATCTTCCATGGGCTCCTTCATTTCTCGACGAACGCTTCGCGACGCCGCATGCGCCCGGCGGGTAGGCTGAACTCCCCGGCCGAGTAGATGCGCTCGCCGCGCAGGTAAGTGGCCTCGACGACGCCCTTGAGCGCGCGGCCGAGGTAGGGCGTGACCTTGTTCTTGAATTGAATCGCGTGCGACTCGACGACGAACGGACGCTCGGGCTGAAACACGACGAGGTCCGCCTCCAATCCGGGGGCGATCGCCCCCTTGGCGCCGCCAAGCCCCGCAAAAGCGGCCGTCCGCCCGCACAGCCAGCGCACGACGTCCTCGAGGCCGAAGCCCCGCTCGGACGCGGCAGTCCAGACGACCGGCAAGCTGAACTGCACCGACGAGATGCCGCCCCAGGCGCGCATGAAGTCCCCTTCGTCCGGCAGCTTGAGCGCCGCGGTGCACGGCGAGTGGTCGCAGGCCACGAAATCGATCACGCCCTCGCGCAGGCCTTGCCAGAGCCGCTCACGATTGAAGGCCTCACGAATCGGCGGGCAGCACTTGTACGCGGTCGCGCCGTCGGGAATCTCCTCGGCCGCGAAGACCAGATAGTGCGGGCAGGTCTCGACCGAAAGCGGCAGCCCTTCGCGCTTGGCCTGGGCGATGTCTTCCAGCGCCTCCGCCGCCGAGAGGTGCACGATGTGCACGCGGCAGCCCGTCTCGCGACACAGCGCGATCACCTTTCGCACGGCCGCGACCTCGAACGAGGGCGGCCTCGAAGCCAAAAAGGTCGCGTAGGCCCGCGGATCGCCACCCGGCTCGACCGGATGCTCCAGCTCGGCGTGGACCAGCAGCGGCACGCCACGACGCGCGAGCACGGTCATGGCGGCGCGCAGGTCCGCTTCGTCCGACAGCGGGAAGTCGTCGATGCCCGAGTGGCACATGAACGCCTTGAAACCCGCGATCCCCGCCGCGATCATCGGC
>DATNPP010000567.1:0-2918 GCA_036703175.1 Oscillatoriaceae cyanobacterium | reverse complement strand
ATCGCCCGCGACCGCGTGGCGCACCCAGCGGGGCCCATGGGCCCAAATCGCGGAACGGTAGCGCAAGCGCTCCCGCGAGGCAGGCGACAGCGCCGCGTCCAACTCGGTCCCGTGCACGTGCACGCGCGCCTGTGGAAAGTCCGCCAACGCCCCCGCATGGTCCGAATCCAGGTGCGTCAGCACGATGTCGCTGACGTCCGCCGCCGAGAACCCCAGCCCCGCGAGTTGCGCGACGACCGTCTCCGTGGGATCCAACCGCGGCCGTGCGACGCCGAGCATCACCGGTCCCAGATGAGCCCAGGGCGCCTCCATCGCGTCTCGTCCGATGCCGGTGTCCACCAGCACGAGGCCGTCCGGCCCCTCGATCGCCCAGACGTGGCACACCATACGCCCCGCCTCGAGAAGCCCGCCGTCGCCGTTGATGAGGCGGCGCGGAAGTGGACACATGGTCCCCGAGTTGAGGTGATGAACGCGCATGGGTCCATCTTACCCTTGGTCGGAGCAAGCGTGCATGTGACAAGACTCTCGCGCAAGCGCGATCCAGGTCACAGCGTCCGCGCGTGGGCTCGGCCAGAATGGAGAGCCAGAGGGAAGGTACCATGGAACAAATCGACGTCTATCGCGCCTGCGCGACGCTGCTCAACGCGCAGGACAAGAGTTCGCTCGAAGCCCGCCTCGCGCTCAAGGTGCTGGCGATCGCCGCCCGCAGCGGCGAACTGCAAACCGCCATGCGCGGCCTCTCCGCCGGAGCCCCGCGGGAATTGGCCCTGCGCTAGCGCCATGCCCTCGTGGAGGAGGGCTTCGCACCGTCTCGTCCGATCCAATTACGCGTGGATGTTCGTGACCTCGCGCAGCGCTTCCGGCTCGCGCAGGAACTTCTTGTGGTAATCCGCCAGCGCCTCGCGCGCCTTGGCGTTTTGATGATTCGCCACGAGCCCGCGAATGTACCAGGCGACGATCTCGTAGTCGTACGGCTGCATGCCGACCGCCTTCTCGAGATAGGGCAGCGACTTCGCCGGATCCCCGCCGATCACCCCCGGCGCCTCCAGATAGAACCGGCCGAGCGCCATCTGCGCGTCCGCGTTGCGCGGATACACGCTGACCGCCTGCTCCAGCGTGCCTTTGACGCCAGGCCCGTAGTGGATCTTCTCCATCAAATTGCCCAGGTTCGCCTTGAGGCCCTGTGCGCCGCCCAGCACGACCAACACGCGGGACTGCCAGAACGGGCCGGCCTTCGTGGCCGCCGGCAACGCCGCCTTGGCGAGCTCGTAGGCCTTGTCGTACTGGTTCGACCGCAAGGTCGCCGCGGCGATGCCCCAAGCCGCGTTCACGTCGTCTTTGGCGAGCTTCTGCGCCTGCGTGTAGTAGTCGATCGCCGCCGGAAACTCGCCCACGAACAGCGCGTAATCGCCGCGCGCCAGCAGGGCCTCCCGGCCGTTGCCGGCCTTGTTCAGCGCGTACTGCGCCGCGTCGAACTGGCCTTGCTCGTAGAGCGCGCGCGCCATCCAGGCCCAGGCGGCCGCGTCTTTCGGATTCGCCTTGAGCGCCGCCTGAGCGTCATGCTGCAACAACGCCGGCGCATTGTCACGGAACGGCGCCTCGTAGTCGACGGCCAGCGCCGGGCGGGCGGAAAAGCAGGCTACCGCGCCGAGAATCAGCAAGCAAGAAGTAGACTTGAGCATGGGGGCGTCCTTTCGTTGAGCAAGCTGGCGTCAGTGTATCAAAGCCGACGCCGGCCGCCAAGGTCGCCCCCGATGCGTTTCTACTCCTCGCTTTCGGGCTCGATGACCTCGAAGCCCTGGCTCGCCTCGTTGGGAATGCCGAAGTTGCTCGGATCCCCCTGCGGCCAGCCCGAGCTCAGCGTCTCGGTCGGATTGGAGAGGCTGCCGAGGTTGAACACCTCCGCGCGCGTCTGGCCCTCGTCCTCGGTGATGGCCGCCTCCCCGCCGATGACGGGCAAGTCCGGAAGGCGCTCGAACTGGCACGCCTCGAGCTCGACCGGATTCTCGCCGGTCGGATTCAGTACCGGGCCGCCGAGCGCGTCGAGCCGGCTGCCGTCCTGATTCAGCACCTCGCGATGCGCCGTGGGACCGCCGCCACCGCCTTGCGCTTCGCGATCCGCGTTCGCTCGCACGATTCGGACGAATTCATACATGCTCTGGCCCTCCTTGGCCCGATCCTAGCGCCGTGAAGCGCTCGCAACAAGGCACAGCCGAGTTTTAAGGAGGGCCCGGCGAGCGTTGTGGCGGCCCGAACGGGTTGTTAGTGTCGAATCGAGGAGGGCTTGGCCATGCTCTGCGACGAATGCCGGCGCTATCCCGCCACCATGGAGTTCAGGCGCTCGGTCGACGGGCGCCATGAGATCCGCCAGTTGTGTCGACGTTGCGCCGAGGGCGCCGTCGAACAGGCCGAGCCGCCCGAGCTGTTCAGCAATCCACGTCGGCGTGCGGGCGTGCTCGCGCGACTCTCCGAGGACGCCGAGGACGTGATGCAATCCGCCGCTCGCCTGGCGCTCGAATGGGGCTACGACCGATTGGGCGCCGAGATGGTGCTCGCGGCGCTCGCGGGTGTCGGCGGCCCCGCGGCCGAGGCGCTGCGCGAGGCGAGCTTGACGCCCGAGCGGCTTGATCTCGAGCTCGCGACGCTGCTGCCGCGCCGCGAGGTGCTCGACGCGCGCGAGCTCACGCTCACGGCGCGTCTGCAGACCGCGCTCGACCTTGCGGATCAGGCGGCGCGCGAGCAGGGCCTCGACACGATCACGCCGGAGCACCTGCTGATTGGAATTCTGCAAGAGGGCGGCAGCCTGGGCGCCCAGCTGATGCAGGATCAGAACCTGACCGTCGCGCAGTTGAGCGCCCGGTTCGGCCTCAAGCCGGCCAAGCGGCGCCGTGCCGGGCTGCCCGAGCAGCTCGCGCGCT
>DATNPP010000550.1:0-3867 GCA_036703175.1 Oscillatoriaceae cyanobacterium | reverse complement strand
CACGGTCAGGTTTCAAAGGGCTATGATGCTGTCATCAGCGGCGGACGCACCCTTACGTAGAGCAGGAAAGACACTGGATTAAAGCCGTAATAAGGATCGAGCGCGGCGGGCTTGCTGTAGGCCGTGAAATCGGCGCCCAGGCCCAGATCGCCCTTGGGCGAAGTCACCAGGTCGTGTACGCCGCCCAGTGTCAACGCGCCGACGCGGAAGATCGTGTCGTTGCCGAGCTGCGGAATG
Source organism: Oscillatoriaceae cyanobacterium (assembly GCA_036703175.1). GTDB lineage: Bacteria > Cyanobacteriota > Sericytochromatia > S15B-MN24 > JAQBPE01 > DATNPP01. Next base: position 3,630 of record DATNPP010000550.1, on the reverse strand, counting down.
TAGAGCTCGTTCTTGTCCACCAGCTCGTAACGGCCATAGACGTGGTTGGCGCGGTCGAGGTCCAGATCGCTCTCCACGGCGTAGCTTTGGAGCGCGATCGGCGTGCTCTCGAGCTCGACGTTCTGGCCCCAGATGAGCGAGGTAGACCAGGCGCCGCCCGGGCGCGGCGAGACATAGGTGAGCGAGGCCGTCGTCCGGTTGACGTCGACCCCCGGCGAGGTGACCTCGGGATCGGTCAGGTGGCCGAAAGAGAGCTGGGAGACCCAGTTCGCACCGGGGAAATAGCTCAAACGGGCCGAGTACGAGTCCAGCGGGCCGAAGTCGAAGTTGAAGCGGTTCTCGTCCGGCTCGCGGCCGTTGAAAATTGAGGCTTCGAGCTGGCAATTGTGGTGGCGTACGCCGGCCGTGAGCACGCCGTAGGAGATGTGCGTGGCGTCTTGCCAGTGGTGGCCGAGCGGCGCCCAGGGGTTGTCCAGCGCCGAGGGGCGATGCATGAAGGCCGTGGGGCCGAGCGCCGGCTCGCCGGCTGGCGCGCCGTAGAGAAAGAGCGCGGTCTGGTTCTGCAGATTGAGCGTGTACATTGCGGCCAGTTCGGCGAAGAGGTCGTGGGGGTGTTGCTTGTCGACCAGAGGAACGCCCTGGTAGGTCTCACCGGTCTGGTAAAGCTCGGGCGTGCCGCCGGGCGGCAGCGTGAGGGCATCTAGGCTCATCATCAGGTGCAAGTCGAGGATGCCGGGGCCTGCATAGCGGCTGCCCATCAGCATGGCCCAGTTGGGAGCGGTCCAGGTGGTCGTCCCGCGCGGGCCGCCCTGGTGGTCCCAGCCGAGCACGGCGTTGCCATGGAGCATCCAGTTGAAGCCGCCGGCCTCGAAGTCGACCATGCGCATCGGGGAGACCATGGGCAGGATACTGGTGCCGGATCCCATGGCAGCGTCGCGCATCATCAAGGGATCCATGCCGGGCATTGCCGTCATTCCGAACGGCGCGAGCGCGTCGGCCGTCGTGCTGGGAGCGCTCATGGGTTGGCTGGACGGCATCGGCATGGGCATGCCCGGCATGTCCATGCCGGACATGTCCATATCGGCCGCAAAGGCCGCCTGGGGGGCGCACAGGGCGATCGCGATCGCCATCGCGAACGATGTCTTCATGAACTTACCTCCTCGGCAACAGGGCGATCGCCGCCGTCCGCGCGGACATGCGCTCGCCCGGCATGGCGGACTGGGTCAACAACGCCGTGAGCGCCAGCACCACGAGCCCGCCGCATAACTCCACCGTGATGTGCTTGCGAAAGGAATCGCCGGTCGCCGTGCCACGTTTCCAGTCGGGCAAGTAACGCTGACGCAGGTACGCCGCGAGACCAAGAATCGCGAATACCAGTGCGCTTTTCAGGATCAATTCGACGACGTAGGGGATCGCACTGAACAGCGCATGCCAGCCGCCATGCGATGCCAGATGGAACCAGGCGTTGGTGATGCCCGAGAGCACCGCGATCGGAAAGCAGATCGTCGCAAGACGCGAGAAGGCCTCGACCGCTGGCAGAGCGGGCTCGATGCTCGGGATCGCGAGCCAGAGCAGGCCCAACCCGCCGAGCCAGGCACCAGCCGTGAACGCGTGCAGCGTGTCAGTGGCCGAGAGCCAGGAAACGAAGCCAAGATCCGCGCCATGACCGTCGCTCGCGAGCGTGGTTGCGAGCAGCAGGCCTGCCGCGAATCCGGTCGCCGGACGGAAGGGGCGCAGAACCAGGCCCAGTAACAGGAGGGCCAGTAACAACAAGGCCCGGTAGGCCATCACGCCGCCCGTGCCGTGCAGATTGCCCAGCAGCGGCCCGACGAGCGACATCGCCATGTTGCGATCGCCACCCGCGAGATTGAACACCAGCAGGGCGATCGCGAGCGAACTGCCGACAAGCATCAGCCACCAGCCGCTCCAGAAGGCGTAGCCGGCCCGCCGGTGGCGCCGCGGGCGACCTCCGGCAGGCAACACGACAGCCTCGAGCACGATCGCGCCCATCATGAGCGTGTAGCCCAGCAGCGAAATCAGCCGGGCGATCGCGGGGCCCCAGGGAAGGCTCATGTGCGGCCTACTTCTTTGCCTTCTTGGGCATCGGCATCGTCATTCCGTGCATGTCCATGCCCTTCATGGACGCCGAAGCCTTGGCGGCCGGCGCGACCGTGAAGCTATAGTTTCCCGAGGTGGGGTGGCCGTCCACCGAAAGCGCATGCCATTCGACCGTGTACTTGCCGGTGCCGGCCTTGGCGAGGCCCACGCTCAGCAGTTTGCGGTTCTTGGCGTCGACATGGCCCTTGCCCGTACTCACGACCTTGCCGTTATCGGTGACCTTGAGCCAGCTCAGGCCCGCTTGCAGCTCGTCGTCGAACCAAATCGAGATCGTCTTCGGAGCCGCGTGGACGATGGCGCCCTTCGCCGGAGCCTCTTTTTGCGGATAAGCATGCGCGAACGCGGGCACGGCGGTGGCCAGCATCAGGCCGGCGGCGAGCAGGGTGAATGCGTGTTTCATCGGGGCTCCTTCTTTAGAAACGATCCTATACGAATTATCTTAGTAGAGTCTCGCAAAGAAGGCAAGCGGCAATGGGTTCGGCTGTTTTCTACGATTGTGGCTCGTAGTGTCGCATGCTAGACTCATGCTATGAAGAAGCGCCAGGAGACGAAGGTATTTCGCCCGCACGAGCGCGGCATTCGCAAAGTGCTCGGCGATCTCGAGGCCGACATCATGGAAGTCGTTTGGAGCCATGGGCCGGGGGCGCGCCTGCCCGTCCGCGAAGTCCATGAGGCCTTGCACGCGTCGCGCGGGACGGCCTATACGACGGTGATGACCGTGATGGGCGTGCTCGCGAAGAAGGGCTTGTTGCGCGTGGACAAGGGCGGCTTTGCGCACCTGTACGAGGCCAGGCAGACGCGAGAGGATTTCACGCGCGCGGTCGTGGGCGAGATCGTGGAGCAATTGCTGCATGATTTCGCGGAACCGACGCTGGCGCACTTCGCCGCAAAGGTCGAGGCCGCCGATCCGGAACAGTTGGCACGACTCGAGACCTTGATCGCCGAGCGCCGGCGCCAGGAGCGCTAAGCTCGTGTTGCCTATCCATGCGGCGCTGTTGCTCGGCAGTTTCGTGGTAACCGCATCGCTCGCTGTCTCGGGCCTGGCGATCGCCCGGCATGCTCGCAGCCATAGCGATCGAAAAGCCTGGCTTCTGCTCGCGCTTGCCGCCCCGAGTCTGGGCGTCGGAGCGATGGGGGCCGTCATCGTGCCGATGCTCTGGCGCGGCTGCTTGATGTTCACGCGCTTCGACGTGCATTTAAGCCTGCTGATTCTGGCCGTCGAATCGGCGCTGGGAATCTCAGCGCTGTTCATCACCTATTGGCGAGCCCGCCAGGCCGCTGGCCGTCTTGTCGCCATCGCCGAACCGTGTGACGATGCGCGCGTACGCCGATTGCTTTTTGCGCTTTGCACGCGCATGCGGGTCGCGCTGCCGCGCGTGTGCTGCGTGATGGCTGAACGGCCGGTGGCTTTCGTGACCGGCATTTTTGCGCCCCGCCTAGTATTGTCGACCTGGCTTCTCGCGGAACTCGACGACGAGGAGTTGGAGGCGCTCCTGGCCCACGAGTTGGTGC
>DATNPP010000303.1:0-8525 GCA_036703175.1 Oscillatoriaceae cyanobacterium | reverse complement strand
AGGGGGAGGGACGCCGAAGCCCTGTCCAGGGGCTGAGGCTGGGTGGGGGAGACTCCCGGCGGTCCGCAAAGAGACTCCCCCACCCCGTTTTCGCCCCTGGACGGGGCTCAAACATCCCTCCCCCTCGCCAGGGGGAGGGGGCGCGCATCAGGGCGTCGCTTCGAGTTCGAGCGAGCGCCGCTCGCGGCGGGCCACGCCGGATTCGTAGGCGGCCTGGATCACGGCCCTGGCGACCGCCGGGGCCACCTTGCGGTTGAAGACGCTCGGAATGATGTAGTCGTCGCGCAACTCCTCGGTCGGTATGATGCCCGCGATCGCCTGCGCCGCCGCGATCTTCATCGCCTCGTTGATGTCCGACGCGCGGCAATCCAGCGCGCCGCGGAAGATGCCCGGGAAGCACAGCACGTTGTTGATCTGGTTCGGATAGTCCGAACGGCCCGTGGCGACGATGCGCGCGAAGCGATGCGCGTCCTCCGGCATGATCTCGGGCGTCGGGTTCGCGAGCGCGAAGACGATCGCGTCCGGCGCCATCGACTTCAGAAACTCGGGCTTGATCGTCCCGGGGCCGGACACGCCCAGCAAGAAATCCGCGCCGTGCAGCGCGTCTTCGATCGTGCCCATCACGTTCTCGGGGTTCGAGTGCTCCGCGTACCAGCGCTGGTGCGTGGCGAGCTCGTTTTCGCGATCGCGGCTCACGATGCCGAACTTGTCGCAGCCGATGATGTTCGTGACGCCGGCGGCCATCAGCATCTTCGAGCAGGCCGTGCCGGCCGCCCCGATGCCGTTCACCACCACCTTGATGTCCTGCACGCGCTTGCCCGTGAGCTTGAGGGCGTTGAGCAGCGCCGCGAGCACCACCACGGCCGTGCCGTGCTGATCGTCGTGCATCACCGGAATGTCGAGCTCGCGCTTGAGGCGCTCTTCGACCTCGAAGCAGCGCGGCGCCGCGATGTCCTCGAGATTGACGCCGCCGAAGCCGGGGGCGATCGCCTTCACCGTGCGCACGATCTCGTCCACGTCCTTGGTGGCGAGGCAAATCGGCCACGCGTCCACGCCGGCGAACTCCTTGAAGAGCATCGCCTTGCCCTCCATCACGGGCATCGCCGCCTCGGGGCCGATGTCGCCCAATCCCAGCACCGCCGTGCCGTCCGAGACCACCGCCACCGTGTTCTTCTTGATCGTGAGCGAGTACGCCTTGGCGGGATCCTGATGAATCGCGAGCGACACGCGCGCCACGCCGGGCGTGTAGGCCCGCGACAGATCCGAGCGCGTCTTGATCGGCATGCGGTTCGCCATCTCGATCTTGCCGCCCAGATGGGCCAGAAAGGTCAAATCCGAGACGTTCACCACGTCCACGCCGGGCATGCCCTGCAGCGCCAGCACGATCTGCTCGCCGTGCGACTCGTCCATGCAGGCGACCGTCAAATCGCGCAACAGGTAGTCCTGCGCCACCTCGACGATGTCGACGGCGCCGATGTCGCCGCCCGCGTTGCCGATCGCGGTCGCGATTTTGCCGAGCATGCCGGGGCGATTGGCGATGCGCAGGCGGACGGTGATGCTGTAGCTGGCGGTGGGCAGATAGACTTCTTGGGTCACGCGCGGATCCTTTCAGTGCGACGTTGCACAGCCCCATTGTACTTGACGCGGCCCTCTTTTGCTTGGATGATGCGCGCCATGCCCTACCAACCCATCCTCGGCACCCTCGGCTACGTGCTCTCTCCGGACGGCCGCCGGGTGCTGCTGATCCATCGCAACGCGCGCCCCGAAGACGAGCACCTCGGCAAGTACAACGGGCTCGGCGGCAAGCTCGAGTCCCACGAGACCGTGGCCGAAGGCATGCGGCGCGAGATCCGCGAAGAAGCCGGCATCCACGTTATGTCCATGCGCCTGCGGGGAACAATCTCCTGGCCGGGCTTTGGTAAGCACGGGGAAGACTGGTTCGGCTTCATCTACGTCATCGATCGATTCGAAGGCGAGCCGTTCTCGGCCAATCCCGAAGGCACGTTGTCCTGGCAACCACTCGAGAAACTCGTGCGCTGCGAGCTTCCGATGTGGGAGGGCGATAAATACTTTTTGCCCCTGCTGTTTGACGACGATCCGCGTCCGTTCGACGGGGTGATGCCCTATCAAGACGGAAAGCCCGTCGACTGGCGCTATCAGCGAATCTGACGCCGCGTAGGCGCCGTGAAATCGACCGTGTTGTAACAAAACTTCACGGACGGCACGGCGCCCATGGGCGTCTTCGACCATATGACCCTGGGCCCGAGCGGCCTGGAACCCTCCAATGCTAGAGCCTGCTAATTGGCTCGCGAGGAGGGTTTCAGCCTGCTTGGGCTCTTTTCAATACATTACAACTTTTGCCTTATTTCGACGTTTAGCGCGGGTATCGAGGAGATGAGTCCTTGGCGCGACGCAACGCGCCGTCCCGATAACGATTGTTTAGATAGGAAAAAGATGAGAAGAGAATCTTTGTTGCTAATGCTCGTCGTGAGCCTCGCGGCGGGTTGTGGTACCTCCCCGACCGCTCCCACCACCCCGTCGACTTCGAACGACAACACGAACGCGCCCGCGGCGGCCCCCATGGCGCCCGCGGCCGGCGCTCCGGCGGATGCCACGGCCCCTGCGGCCGGCGCCCCTGCGGCTGCCGCCGCGCCAGCGGCCGGCACGCCGACTTACACGACGCAGTCGGTCTCTAATTCGGATGGCGTCATCATCCACTACAAATCCGGCACCGAGCACGTGCAGAGCGTGGGCGGCGCCACGGCGCACACGATGGCCCTTTCGAACACGTACGTGTACCGCGCCAAGAGCGCGAGCGAGCGCGCGGCGATTCTCGCGGCGGCCCTCAAGAACCCGAACGTGGCCTACGCCGAGCCGGATCACATCTACCATGTGACCAGCGCGCCCAACGATCCGGATTACAGCCAGCAGTGGGATCTGCCGGCGATCCAGATGGAGCAGGCCTGGGGCATCACCAAGGGCAGCAGCACCATCGTGATCGCGAGCGTCGACACGGGCGTCGATTACAACCACGCGGACCTCGCCGGCCAGATCATCAAGGGGCCGGACCTCGTGAACAACGACAGCGATCCGCTGGACGACAACGGCCACGGCACGCACACCACCGGCACGATGGTCGCCCTGATGAACAACGGCACCGGCGTTGCGGGCATCGCTCCCGGCTGCAAGGTTCTCGCCATCAAGGCGATGGACAGCCAGGGCGCGGGCGATACGTCGAACATCTCGAACGGCGTGATCTACGCGGCGGACCACGGCGCCAAGGTCATCAATCTGAGCCTCGGCGGCACCTACGACGATCAGACGCTGCGCAGCGCGATCCAACATGCGACGCAGAAGGGCGTCGTCGTGGTCGCCGCGTGCGGCAACGACGGCAACAGCCAGGTCAATTACCCGGCGGGTGATCCGGGCGTGATCGCGGTCGGCGCCACGGACAACACCGGCGGTCGCGCGTTCTACTCGAACTACGGCTCGTACGTGCCCATCGCCGCGCCGGGCTCGAGCATCCTCTCGACCTGGGACGACGGCGCCTACAAGACCGAGGACGGCACGAGCATGGCCTCGCCGCACGTCGCCGCCGCGGCCGCGCTGGTGCTCTCCGAGCATCCCAGCTGGACGCCGGATCAAGTGAAGCAGGCGCTCGTCTCGACGGGCGACTCCACCACGGGCTTCAGCAACGGCACCGTGCGCCTGAACATCTACAAGGCGCTGCAATACGGCGGCGGCTCGTCGAGCACCTCGTCGCCGGCGCCGACGCAGTCCACGGCCCCCGCGCCGACGCCGACCCCGGCGCCCGTGCAAACCCCCGCTCCGGTGAAGACGCCGGCGCCCACGGTCGCCGCGCCGACCCTCTCGGGGCCCTGGCAATCCAACGCCACTTCTTCGCAGGTGACGCTCAACTGGCAGACCAACGTGCCGACGGACGCGCAAGTCGTCATCAGTTCGCTGAACTGGGCCACGCCGGTCTTCCCCCAAATGGGCACCCGCCACGCGGTCACGATTTCGGGCCTGCGCCGTGCAACGGCGTACCGCTACTATGTGATTTCGCGTAACAGCGCGGGCGCTCGGGCGGTGTCGTCGGTCCGGTACTTCTGGACCGCGGCGTACTAAACCGCACCAAGGACGCAGAGGGGCTGTCTCACGCCAGTGAGGCAGCCCCTTTGTCCATGCGAAACGGTCGCGGCTAGCTTCGGCGCGGGTGGCGCTGCGCTTCTTCGGGCTCGGGGATCAACTCGGTCGAGAGCGTCCGCGGCGCGGGGGGCAATTCGACGTCCTCGTCGGTCCGCAGCACCTCGACGGCGCGCTCGATCAATTCCAGGTCGCGCGGCCCCTCGATGAGAATCTTGTCGCGCACGGCGTTCTGCATCACCAGCGCGGGCGTGTCGAGCACGCCGAAGGCCTTGGCGAGCTGGCGATCCGTCTCAAGTTCGCCGTCCAGCGTCGCGGTGTCCTCGAGGGCGATCTTGAAGTCCGGCAGCGAGATTTGCGCGGCCTCGGCGGCCATCAGCAGGGTCTCGGTGTCCGCGACGCGGCAGCGCATCATCAAAAGCGGGCGCAACGCGCGCAGATAGCGCCCGGCGGCCTCGATGCCCTCGGCCTCCGCCGCCTTGACGGCCCGACATGCCGGCAGCGTGCTGGCGGGCGGGTTCTCGAGCCATGCTTCGGAATTGATCGTCATGCCGGTCTTGGCGGCGATGTGCTCCCAGCCCCGCGCGATGTCCTCGCCCGTCTTGCCGCTCGCAGCGAGATCCGCCACCAGCGGCAGCATATGATAGAAAATCTGGATGCTGCCGCCCTCCTGGTCGATCAAAGTCGTCAGCGTCGGCTCCAGCGCCCAGCTCCAGGCGCAATACGGATCGGTGAAGTAGTCGATGCGAATCGGGGCGGCCATCGGGCACCTCCTTTTTACTCACCTTAGTGCGCTCAGGATGCGCAACACAACCAAGGAGCGGGCTTTTTGGGGCGTCGGGGCGGCTATGTTAGAATTGGCGTATTCCGCTGCCTAGAACGGGACGCCCCGTGAACGCGCTGTTTTCGCTCTACGTCTGGATTGCCTGGGTTTTCTTCCTGCTGATTTTCGGGCCTCCGGCCATCGTGCTGCTCGCGATCGCCCGCCCGGTGGGATTTCGCTACGTGCAGGCCTTCGCACGGATCGGCCTGGGCCTCGCGGGCATCCGCGTCCGGGTGCGCGGAAGCGAGCACGTGGAGTGGTCGCGGGCCCACGTTTTCATGGGCAATCACCAGAACCTGCTCGATCCCTTCATCCTGGTGCTCACGATTCCGCGCCCGATGGTCGGCATCGAGAAGCGCGAAAACCTGCGCATTCCCGTCTACGGCTGGCTCGTGCGCCTGTGGGGCAACATCCCGATCGCGCGCGAGGATCCGGTTCTCGCCCGCGAGACGATCGCCCTCGCGACCGAGCGGCTCAAGTCCGGCGAGTCGATCTGGATCATGCCGGAAGGCACGCGCACGCTCACGGGCGCGATCGGCCCGTTCAAGAAGGGCGGCTTCCACCTGGCCGTCGACGCGGGGGCGGACATCGTGCCGTTCACGCTGAACGGCGCGTTCGAGCGCTTGCAGACCGGGCGCTGGCGCATTCATCCGGGCGTGGTTGAGGTGGTGTTCGATCAGGCGATACCGACCGAAGGCGTCGACAAGGCGCACCTGGACGACTTGATCGCGCGCGTTCGCGAGCGCGTGCTCGCGAACTTCACGCGCCAAGCTTAGACCAAGGCCCGTACGGGCACTGGTCTAGTGGTGGTACATGCCCGGGACCGTCAGCAGGTCCTTGAGAATCAACAGCGCACCCAGGCCCATAATCAGAACGAAGCCGGCCATCAGGATGCCCTCCTCGACGCGCCGCGGCAACGGCTTGCCGCGGAACGATTCGATGATCAGCATCGCCAGGTGCCCGCCGTCCAGCGCCGGCAGCGGCAGAATGTTGATGATCGCGAGCTCGATCGAGAGCAGCACGGCGAAGTCGATCAACTTGAACGGATCGACCTGGAAGATCTGATCGCCGAAGGCCACGATGCTGATGGGGCCGCCGGTCTCCTTGATCATCGTGCGCGGCTGGGTCACGAAGCCGCTGAGGGCGTGCCAGAGCTGGCTCGTGATCGTGCCCTGACGCACCGCCGCGGCGCCGGCGGCCTGAACCGGATTGCCGGCGGGCTGCTTCTGCTCGCGGATCATCGGCATGAAGCCGAGCGTGCCGTCCGCCTTGGACGTGATCGGCATCGCGACCGACTTGCCGGCGCGATCGAGCGTCACGACGATCGGCTTGCCCTTGTACTTGTCCATCAGGTCCTTGAAGCCGGCGAAGTCCTTGAAGGTCTGATTCTGCACGGCGATGACCTCGTCGCCGGATTTCAGCCCTGCGGCCGCCGCGGGCGTGCCGGGCAGAACCTTCTGGGCGTAGAGGAGCTGATGGCCGGTGGGCACGCCCAGGGCCATCATCGAGAACCAGAGGATCAGCCAGGCCGAGACGAAGTTGAAGATGACGCCGGCCGACACGACCCACATGCGCTGAATCACGGGACGCGAGCGCAACAGGCGCGACGGATCCACATCCGCTTGCTGGCCTTCCTCCTCGTCGTCGACGAAGGCGCAGTAGCCGCCCAGTGGAATCCAGTTCAGTCGCACCTCGGTCTCGCCCCAGCGCACGCCGAAGACCTTCGGCCCGAAGCCGATGGCGAACTGGCGCACGGGAATTCGGAGCGACTTGGCGGCCAGGAAGTGGCCACCCTCATGGATCACGATCAGCAGCCCGAGCAGGATGATCGTGACCAGGATGCCGGTGAAGCTCGCGTTCATACTGTAAATATCCCTCTCATGCTCGGGAAGATCCAGGCCAGCAGCGCGATCGTCGCGATCACGCTCAAACCGCCCAGCAGAACCTGCACGAGCCCCATGTTCCAGATCCGCCGCCACTTGTCCGCCCGGTAGGACGGATTCGCGGCGTAGGCGTCCAACAGCGCCGCGCCGGCCCGCAATCCGCTCGCCAATTGGTAAGGACGCGCCGGCTTCGTGGTGAAGACCCGTTGCAGCCATCCGCCCACCTTGCGCCAGCTCAGAGCGAGCAACAAGGCGGCCGGCAAAAGCGCGACCGGCTCCTGCGCGATCAAGGGTATCAGAAGTTGGGCGCCGAACAAAAGGGCCATCAGGTTGGTTCCGCAGCGCGGATGCTCCCGCGGCATGGTCGCGACGGCATCGGCCGTGAGCGGCTCGTTCCGCTCGATCGCGTTCACCGTCTGGTGTTCGGCCGCGTGGTAGCCGGATAGTGGCGACAGCCGCAGAAGCGCCAGAAAGAGCAGCAAGCCCAGGGCCGCCGTGACCAGATCGGAAAGGTCGCGCTGCTCGCGCAGCAACCAGAACATGGTCGAATTAGCCTGGCTCGGCCAGAGGTGGTTCATCGCGCCGAACGCCTTGAACGGCAAGGCCCTGAACATCGGTTCCAGGGCGAATGAAACGCCCGCCGTCAGGCACCCGATGATTAGTGTGAACAGGGCGCCGGTCGAAAACAGGCTCCAGGGGCCCACGCCCGCGTTCAGATTGCCCGTGGTCAGATAGACTCCGAAGGGGGTCGCCATGCCGCCGATGCGTTCGGGCTTGAGCGTGCGCGTCATGGTCGCGAGCAGTGTCTGCCGCGTGAGCAAGCCGCGATAGGCGCCGCGCGCGTCGACCACGGGAATCGCCTCGGCGGGCGTGTCGCGGAACGCGTTGACCGCCGTGTCCAGGGTGTCCTCGACGTAGCCCACGGTGCGCACGGGGCGCATCACGGCGAAGAGCATCGTGTCGTGGGCGAGCTCGGCGCCGTAGGTCGCGGGGGCGTCTTCGCGCTCGAGCAGCCACTGCAAAAGGTCCGCCTCGCTCACCATGCCCACGACGAACGCGCCTTCGAGCACCGGCAGCGCCGGAAGCCCGGAACCCCCGAAATGTCCCAGGGCCTTGGCCACGGAGTCCGTGGGATGCAGCATCGGAACCGTTCTGACCAGCTCGCCGAGGCGAAGATGGCGGCGATTCGCGATCGCGCCTGTTTTTTGCTCCAGCACGCGGCTCTCCCGGCGTGCACGGCACGCCTCTGAAAGTATTCCCGAGCGCGCGGGATCACAAACGCCCAGCGCGTTTTCGGGTATATCTGGAGTGGAGAGACTCATGCCCGAAAAGATGACCTGGCGTAGCGTTTTGATCATCTGGCTGTTGGCCGTGCCCTTTTTAGCGGGCGTGGCCCTGCTGGAGTACCGCAAAGACCCCAAGCCCTTCTACCAGGCGGCCGCCTGGACGGTGCAAGAGGGCAAGACGGGCGTCAAGGCCGTCAAGGACTACCAGGCCAAACAAAAGGCCGAGGCTGCCGCGAAGAAGGCGGCCGAAGAGAAGGCCAAGAAGGCCGCCGAAGCGGAAAACAGCGCCTTCTAGGCACCGCGCGCCCCCTCCCCCTGGCGAGGGGGAGGGATGTTTGAGCCCCGTCCAGGGGCGAAAACGGGGTGGGGGAGTCTCTTTGCGGACCG
>DATNPP010000495.1:0-1795 GCA_036703175.1 Oscillatoriaceae cyanobacterium | reverse complement strand
ATCCCGAGCGCATGGCCGCCGAACTGGACGCGCACCCCGAGGTCGTCGCCGAGGCGATTCAGACGGTGCTGCGCGCCGAGGGACATCCGTCGCCTTACGAGGCCATGAAAGCCCTCACGCGCGGGCGTCACGTGACGCTCGAAGCGCTGCGCGCCGAGGCGATACGCCTGTGTCCCGGCCGCGAAGCCGAATGGCGTGCGCTTGGCCCCGACACTTACGTGGGGCTCGCGCCCCAGCTCGCCGATACCGCCGTCCAGCGCGCCCGCGCCTGGCTGGCCGAACGCTAGAAAGCCTCCATGCCCGAAACCATCGCCATCCTCGACTACGGCTCGCAGTACACCCAGCTCATCGCGCGACGCGTGCGCGAGCTCGGCGTCTACTCCGAGATTTTGCCGCCGACCACGCCGGTCGACGCGCTGCGCGCCAGGCAACTCAAGGGCATCGTGCTCTCGGGCGGTCCTTCGAGCGTTTACGAGGCCGGGGCGCCCACGCTCGATCCGAAGCTGCTCGAGCTCGGCGTGCCCGTGCTCGGCATCTGCTACGGCTTGCAACTGCTGGCGCATCAACTGGGCGGCGAGGTGACGCCCTCCGAGCACCGCGAGTACGGCCTCGCGCAGGTGCACCGATTGCTCGACGATCCCCTGCTCACGGGGCTCGAAGCCAGTGAGCCGGTCTGGATGAGCCACGGCGATCGCGTCACGCGCCTGCCGGAAGGTTTCCGCATCATCGCCGAATCCGAAGCGGGGGTGCTCGCCGCGGCGAGCGATCCGGCGCGCCGGCTGTTCGGTCTTCAGTTCCACCCCGAGGTGACGCACACGGTCAACGGCAAGCAGATTCTCGCGAACTTCCTCTTCGACGTGTGCCGGTGCGCGGGCGATTGGGATCTTGGCGACTACTTCGAGACCATCGCGGCCGAGATTCGCGCGCAAGTGGGCGATCGCCCCGTCGTCTCGCTCGTCTCGGGCGGCGTGGATTCGACCGTGGCGACGGCCCTGCTGCTCAAGGCCCTGCCCGCCGAGCAGGTCTATGGCCTGCACATCGACACCGGACTGATGCGCCGCAGCGAGTCCGCGCAGGTCATGAAGTCACTTGAAGCGCTGGGCATGCGCCACTTCCATCTGGTCGAGGCGGAAGGCGAGTTTCTGAAAGCCCTCGCCGGCAAGACGGACCCCGAGGCCAAGCGCCACGCCATCGGCGACACGTTCATCGAGGTCCAGAACCGCGAGCTCGCGAAGCTCGGCTTGCCCGAGGACAGCTTCTTGTGCCAGGGCACGCTCTACACGGATCTGATCGAATCCGGCCACGGCAGCGGCACGGCGGCCACGATCAAGACGCACCACAACGTCGGCACGCCGATGATCAAGGCCAAGCGCGAGGCGGGCCTGGTGGTCGAGCCGAACCGCGGCATCTTCAAGGACGAGGTGCGCGCACTGGGCGAGCAACTGGGGCTCTCGCACGACCTCGTGCACCGGCATCCCTTTCCGGGGCCGGGCCTGGGCATTCGCGTGCTCGGCGAGGTGACGCGCGAGAAGCTCGAGATTCTGCGTCGCGTGGACGAGATCTTCATCGAGGAGTTGCACGCGCGCGGGCTCTACGAAAAAATCTGGCAGGCGTTCGCCGTATTGCCGGACAGCCGCAGCGTGGGCGTGATGGGCGATTTTCGCACCTACGAGCACGTGGCCGTGCTGCGGGCCGTCACCAGCATCGACGGCATGACCGCGGACAGCTTTCAATTTCCGTGGGAGGATCTCACGGCGATCGCCCGCCGCATCACGAACGAGGTGCGCGGCGTGAA
>DATNPP010000492.1:0-7762 GCA_036703175.1 Oscillatoriaceae cyanobacterium | reverse complement strand
CTCGTACATGCTCACCAGCAGCGCCGTGCTCGCCTTCGTGACCTGTTTCGGCGCGGCGGGCTACGCGGCGCTGCACTTCGCGCTCTGGCCGCTGGCGTTCGCCCTCGGCGCCGCATTGCCGGCCGGGCTCGCGGGCGGCGGTGCGGTGGCCGGCACGCTCGCCTTTCTCAAGCGCGGCGAGACCGAGCTGCTTCACGAGCCGCTCGAAGGCAAGCTCGCGCGCGTGACGGTACCCATTCCGGCCGGTCGGGTAGGAGAAATTGTGCTCGAGCTTTCGAGCGGAATTCGCAACGAGGCGGCACGCGCGCTGGACGGTGCGGCGATCGCCCGGGGCACCGAAGTCGTCGTGATCGACGTCCAGGGGGGCGTCGTGTTGGTTCAACCGCTGAAGGCCCTCGAGGCCAGCGCGGAAGGAGGTTGAGTTGAGTCTCGTGGTTTTGTTGCTCGGCGCCGTCGGCGTCGTCGTGGCCTTGATGGCCATTTCGGCGACCCTGTATCGCCATGTTCCGCCCAACCAGGCGCTGATCGTCTACGGCTGGGGCGGCACGCACATCGTGACCGGCGGCGGCCGCCTCGTGTTACCGATCGTGCAGGGCAGCCGTCAGCTCTCGCTCGAAACGATGAGCTTCGACGTGGCGCCCGCGCAGGATCTCTTCACCACGCAGGGCGTCGCCGTGAGCGTCGAGGCCGTGGCGCAGATCAAGGTCAAGAACGATCAATCGAGCATTCGCACCGCCGCCGAGCAGTTCCTGAACAAGAGCCCGCAGGACCGCGAAGCGCAGATTCTCCACGTGATGGAAGGCCATCTGCGCGGCATCGTGGGCCAGCTGACCGTCGAGGACCTGGTCAAGAAGCCCGAGGAAGTGGCCGGCCAGGTGCTCAAGACCGTCGTGGACGACCTGAACAAGATGGGCCTCACGATCGTCAGCTTCACGATCAAAGAAGTCTCCGACGAGCAGGACTACATCAAGAACATGGGCCGTCCCGAGATCGCCAAGATCCGATTGATGGCCGAGATCGCCGAGGCCGAGGCCGCGCGCGACATCGCCTCAAAGAAGGCCGAAGCGGCCCGCCAGGCGGCCGAGAAGCAGGCCGAGGCGGATCAGGCCCGCGTCATCGCGCAGACGGCCTCCGAGACCAAGCAGGCCGAGGCGCAGCGCGATCTGAACTTGAAGAAGGCGGAGTACGAGGCCGAGGTGAACCGCAAGCGCGCGGCGGCCGAGAAGGCCTTCGAGATTGCGAACAACCAGGCCCAGCAGGAGGCGATCGCCGAGCAGGTGAAGGTCTCGCAGGTCGAGAAGCAAGAGCAGATTCGCGTGCAAGAACTCGAAGTGCAGCGCCGCGAACTCGAGCTCGAAGCGACGATGATCAAGCAATCGCTCGCCGAGCAGCGCCGCATCGAGATCATGGCGGACGCCGAGCGCGCGCGCCTGGCCCGCGAGGCCGCCGGTCAGGCCGACGCGACCCGCGAGCAGGGCAAGGCGGAAGCCGAAATCACCAAGCTGCGCGGCGAAGCCGAGGCGGACGTGCTGCGCGTGCGGGGTACCGCCGAGGCCGAGGTGGTGCGCGCCAAGGGTAAGGCCGAGGCCGACGCGATGCAACTGCGCGCGGACGCCTACGGCAAGTACAACGAGGCCGCGATCCTCGATCGCCTCTTCGGCAATCTGCCCGAGCTGGCGTCGGCCTTCTCGGCGGCTTTCCAGCAGGTCGACAAGATCACGATCGTGTCGACCGGCGACGGCAAGGGCGCCAGCCAGCTGACGGGCGAGGTCTCCAAGATGATCGCGCAGATGCCCGAAGTCATCGAGACGCTCACCGGCATCGACGTGGGCGCGATGATCAAGCGCTTGCCGGCCGTGCAGGCATCCGAGCCGGTTCGCGTGCCGGTCGAGGACGCTTCGACCGAGGCCTGATCCCGAGAAAGCTTCGGCCCCGCGAAAGCGGGGCCGAATCGTTTTTGGAGGACCGAGGGCTCAGAACGAGCGATCGCGCTTGTAGTCCCCGAGCATGAAACCGTTCACCTTGGCCCAGTCCATCGCCTTGCGAACCTTCTCGGGCTCCACCGGGCCGAGCGAGTAGGACGCGCGGATGCCCATCAAGCCGAGCAGCAGCGTCTCGGACATGCAGGCGTAGGCGTGGCCGACCGGCAGCGGAATGCCGCCGATGCGGAAGTCCGGATCGCGCGGCACGGCCACCAGCCCGCCGCGAATGACGAGGGCCTCGGGGCGCAGCGACTCGACGGACGGATCCGTGTCCACAGGCACCGAGACGTCGCAGATGACGACCGGTCCCTCGGCGATCGCCCCCGGCCCGATGAGCGGCTTCGCGCTGTTCGAGGCGGTGAGGATCAAGCGGCACGCGGCCAGGTCCGCGATCTCCGTGCTCGTGCGCACCGGCGCCTCGGCGCCCAGCTCGGTCTCGATCGCGCGCGCCAGGCCCTCGGTACCGCGATCGCCGGCTTGCCAGCGCCGCGCCGCGTGCGTGCCTTCGAGTGCACGCGCGATGCCCGTCGGCTCGCCCGAATCCAACCGGTCGAGGGCCTCGGCGTAAATCGCGTCCGCCAGTCGCGCGAGCCGCACGCCGCCCTCGCGGCCGATGAGCACCAGGCGCGGCACGCGCTCGGCCATCATGCGCGCGTACACGCTGCCGATGTTGCCCGCGGCGCCGAGCACGCCGAGGGTCGATTCTTCGAGCACGAGGCCCTTGTCGGCCGCGCCGCGCTCGAGGGCCGCGAGGCCCATGCCGACCGTGAGCGAGTTGCCGGTGGTGACGGCGATGCCGCGCTCGGTGATCTTGCGGCCGTTGTCCGCGACGATCGAGGTGTAGCCGCCCAATCCGACGACCTGGCAGCCCGCGGCCTTGGCGATCGCCACCGCGTCTTCGACCTGCTTGAGCACCCAGTCGGACTCGCGGGCGCGCAGGGCGTTCTCGATCGCCTTCGAGGTCAGATTGATGCCGATGAAGCTCAGATGCACCGTCTCGCCGAGCGCGCTCGTGACGTGGCACTGGTCGTACACCACGGGGCCGAACACGCGGTGCGTGGCGAGCTGATAGCGCTCGAGCGCGCCCGGCGGCAGCAACGCGAGCGACGGATCCCACAGCATCGCGTCGCGCGCCGTGATGAAGTGGCCAACGAAAGCCACGCGCTTCTCGCAACGCGGCGCCTCGCGGCGCAGCTTGCGCACGGGCGTCGTGAAGTCTTCGACCGGCGTGTCGTCGCCGCGCCGCGCCAGGCCCACGATGTGGCGCGTGAGCCGATAGGCGTTCGCGCGCTTCAGCACGAGCGCGAGGCGATCGAGCGCGCCCACGAAGCGATCCAGCTCTTCAGGCGCGACGAAGGCCGAGGGCTCCAGCCGCAAGGTGTTGCCGCCGCCCATAGTGGGCGCGACGCGGAAGCCTTCTTCATGCAGCAGATAGCCGGCGATCGCGTAGCCCAGGTAGTGCTGCACGCTGAGCATGCGGATGACGTTCGAGGGGTTGTCGTCCTGCGCGGCGAGTTCGAGCCCCAGCATCAGCCCGCGGCCGCGCACTTCGACGAACACGCTCGGATGGCGCGCGACGAGCGCTTGCAGCTGCTCGAGCCAGCGATCGCCGAGGTCGCGGCAACGCGCGGGCAGGTCCGCCTCGTCCAACAGCGCCAGCGCGCGTAGGGCCACGCGGCTCGAGAGGTCGTCCTCGGCGAAGGTGCTCGTGTGCACGACGCCGAAGTCCTTGCGGTAACGCCTGCTGTCGACGGCCAGCGCGCCGATCTTCACCAGGCCGCCGCCGAGGCTCTTGGCGAAGGTGTAGTAGTCGCCAACCAGACCGCAACCGGTCGAGGCCAAAAAGTCGCCCGTGCGGCCCATGCCGGACTGAATTTCGTCGACGATCAGCGGCACGCCGAGGCGGTCAGCGAAGGCGCGAATCTGCGCCGCGATCGCGGCATCCAGCGGGTGAATGCCGCCCTCGCCCTGAATCGGCTCGACCAGGATCGCGCTGACGTTGACGAAGGGCTTCTCTTCGAGCACGAGGCGATCGCCCTCCAGCCGCACGTGCCAGGTGCGCGCCGTCGCGCGGGCGATCGCGCGCTCCCATGCTCCGGCGTCGTGCGCGGGCAAAAACTCGCAGCGCACGCCGATGCGTTTGAAGGGCTCGCGGTACGGCGGCGGATAGGTGACTTGCAGGGCGCCCGAAGTCTTGCCGTGAAACGCGCCTTCGAGCGCAAAGTACACCGGGGACTGGGCATACACGCGCTCGTTCGCGCGTTCCAGCGCGATCAACGCGTCCTCGAGCGTGGTGTCCGCCGCCAGCCCCAGTTCGCGGCAGACCTCGCGCAGAAAGTCCGATTGGTCCGGACCCGATTGCACGAGCCAGCCACGGTTCTGACGCTTGAAGCGCTTGATGGCCTCTTTGCAGGCATCGTGGCGTTCGAGCTCCGCGTGCTTGATGGCCGCCTCGACCGCCTCGGCGCCGGAGTTGCCCAGCGTGACGATGTAGCGCCCGCCCGTCTCGCGCCCGATGCGCTCGGCGAGCGCCCGCGCGAGCGCACCGGCCCGCGCGCGATTCGAGGCCTGCGCCTGCACGGGCGCTTGATCGTCGAGGGCCTCGCGCAGGCAGGCGACGAGCGCCGGATGATGATGCCCGAACAGGTTGGCGCCATAGCCGCCGAGCAGATCGAGGGCCTTGTAGGTCCGTCCGTTCCGCTCGTAGGTCATCCAATCGCCGGAGGCGCGGCTGTAGACGACATCGAGCCCCATGGCGCGCAAAAGACGACCGAGCTCGGGGCGCGAGTAGAGACGGAAGTCGTCCTCGGTCGCGGACTGCTCATTCCCATCGCCATCGTTCGCCGCAGCCCCGCTCGACGTCGGGCCAGACGAAAACACGCCGCCCATCTCGACGGAATGCGCATCCTGTCCCCTCTCCCCGGCGGGGGAGAGGGATGTTTGAGCCCCGTCCCGGGGCGAAAACGGGGTGTGGGGGCTCTCCGCGGCGGGAATAACCTTTTCAAGCCCCTCTCTCACCCGAGAGAGGTGAGCCGCTTTTTTTCCGCCATCCTCCGGCGGCCCGTCGAGCAGCGCGATCGCCCCCGTATCGCCGTCGACGCGGACCCAATCGCCGCTCCGAATGCGCGAAGTCGCGTCCGGCACGGCGAGTACCGCCGGAATGCCGTACTCGCGCGCAATCACCGCCGCGTGCGACAGAATCCCGCCCGTCTCGGTCACGACGCCCGCAATCCGACTGAACAACGGCGTCCAGCCCGGATCCGTGAACCGCGTGACGAGCACCTCGCCGGGCTCGAGCAGATGCGCGTCCTGAATCGTCGGCACCACGCGCGCGCGCGCCACGACGGACCCCGGCGCGCACGGAATGCCCGTGAGCGCCCCCGGCGTCGGCTCCGGCCGATGGCCGACCGCGAAGCGTGCCCCCAACTCGTTCGGATTGGTGAAGTTGCGGAAGCCCAGCGTGTACTCACGCCGCTCGTCGATCAGACGGCGCGCCGTCTCGGAATCCAATCGGCGCTCGAGCAGTTCGATCACCTCGGGGAAATTCAGATACCAGACGTCCTCCCAGTTCACGAGCACGCCCTCACGCGCGAGCCGGCGCGCCACGGCGATCGTCTCGCGGCGAATCACCGCGTACATGCGGCTCGAGCGATCGCGCAGCTCCTCGCGCCACCAGGCGTAATCGCGCAGCAAGTCGAGCTTCGAGAAGAAGTTGGCCGCATCCAGCGCGCCGAGCGGCCCCTTGCGCTTGTAGTGCTTCTCGGCGCGGCGACGCTCCGCGAGGTAGGTCGCGTGCTGGCGCGCGTTGGCCGCGACGGGATCGCCCGCGGGATCGGCATTCGCGACGTAGCCCTGCAGCATCTGCAGCACGAAGGTCGGGTCCTCGTTCCAGCGCGGCTGCGTGATGTCCAGCTCGGCCACGCCGTGATGCCGATAGCGATGCAAGAAGTTCGCCAGGCGCTCCCAAAAGCAGGCGTGCTCAGAGTTCAGCAGCGTCTCCTTGAGGTCCTCGGCGGGCGTCGACGTCACCAGCGCCCGCAGCGCCGGATTGTCGCGCACGCAGCCCGCCAGGGCCCAGAGGTCGCGCAGCGGGTCGAGGTGCCGCAGGTCCGTGAGGCCCGAGAGCAGCGTCAGGTAGCTCAAGGGCTTCTCCAGCTCGGCGTTCAGCTTTTCGAGCTCGACCTTGAAGTCCAGCTTGGCGTTGCTGGTGTTGTAGATCGTGTAGAAGTAGGTGCTCTCCGTCAGGAAGTAGTCGTCGCGCAACAGGCGCCTGTAGCGCGCGGCGAGCGCGTCGCGATCGAGGCTCGCGGGGTCCGTCTCGTAGCGCGCGGCGATGCCCTCGAAGCGCTTCACGAAGACCCGATTGGTGAGCAAGCGCGCCTGGTATTCGACCGTCAGCGCGGCGAGCACGGGCAGCGCACGGGCGATCGTCGCGGGCGTGGTGGGAATGACGACGCCATCGCCCTCGTAGGTGCCCTCGATGCCGAGGTCACGGTCGAAGTTGCGCTCGTTGAAGCCCGGCACGAGGTGCAGACAACGTTTCACGGCCCCCACGTTCCAGTAGGGACGTCCGTAGAACACGCGTCCCCAGGGCTCGGATTCCTCGTGGCGCAGCAGCTGGATCATGCGCAGATAGCCCGGCATCGTCACGCCCCAGATCGAGTCGTACAGGCTCCACATATAAGGCGAGCAGACGCGCGCCGAGACGCCGCCGTCCTTGAAATCGGCCGTGGTCCACTCGCCCGCAATGCCCGCGTAGCGCAGCGCCGTGATCGGGCGGGATTGAAGCAGAAAGAGCGCCCCTTCGGCGAAGGCGAACTCGATGTCTTGCGGGCAGCCGTAGTGGGCCTGCACGCGCCGCCCGAGCGCCGCTAGCCTGGCGCATTGGGGCGAATCGAGCTTGGGCGCGGCGCCTTCTGAGCCGAGCGGCTGCTCGTGCGTGCCGTTTGGCGCCTGGACGACGCGGAATTCTTGCTTGCCGACCGTTTGCTCGAGCACGCGGCCGTCGCGGCGGGCGATCGCCAGCGTATCCGGCTGCACGCGCCCGGACACCAGCGCCTCGCCGAGCCCGAGACAGGCCTCGACGCGCATGCGCGCTTCTTGTCCGTTGAGCGGGTCGAGCGTGAAGAGCACGCCGGCGACCTCGGCGTCGACCATCCGTTGCAGAATCACGGCCATGCCGCTTTCGCCGAGCTCAAGCCCCATGCGCTCCGCGTAAGCCGCCACGCGCTCGCTCCAGGCCGAGGCCCAGCAGCGGCGCACGGCGTCGACGACGGCGTCGTCGCCCTCGACGTGGAGGTAGGACTCGTACATGCCCGCGAACGACGCGCCCGCGAGGTCCTCCGCGGTGCCCGAGGAACGCACGGCCACGCGGCCGCCGATGGCCCGGTAGGCTTCGAGGATCGCGGCGCGCAAATCTTCGTCGAGGGAACCGTCCGTGAGCGCCTCGCGCACGCGCGCGAAGGTGTCGGTGCTCGGTGCACGCCGGGCTTCCGCGATCGCCGTGGCGACCTCGGGCGCGGCGAGCGCCGCCGCGTAAGCCGCCGTCGTCAACGCCCGCGCCGGCGGCACGGGCAATCCCGCGCGCGTCAGCTCAGCGAGCGACTGCGCCTTGCGACCGATGGCCGAGTACAACGCTTCGGGCAGGTCGGCGAGGTCGAGCGAAAGCGGATGGGCGGTCGAGACGAGGCTCATGGGGTCTCCTTCGGATCCCCCTCCTTATACCCGCCTGGCTGCCCGTCCGCGAGCACGGCGGTATCGCTCGGAATCGGCGCGACGTC
>DATNPP010000459.1:0-12020 GCA_036703175.1 Oscillatoriaceae cyanobacterium | reverse complement strand
CGGACGCGCCCTCTCCCAGTGGCAGGCTTTCGCACGCGAGCGCGCGCGTGAAAGCGGCGCGGGCCGCGGCTTCGGCCCCGCAACGCACCAGGCAGGCGCCAGTGTCGTAGTGCAATCGCGCGCTCTCGGGCAGCGCGGCGATCGCCGGCGCGAGGTGCTCGAGCGCGGTCGCGAAGTCTTCACGGACGATCGCCATGCGCGCGAGCGCCGCATGGGCGTAGGGATGATGGGAATCGAGCGCGAGTGCACGCGACAGCTCGGCCTGGGCCCCCTCCGCGTCCTGATAGAGCGCGTGCCGCACCCAGCCGTGCCAGAAGGCGTAACGCGCCTCGTGCGGCGCGAGCGCCGCCGCGCGGGCCAAATAGAGCTCGGCGTTGACGAAGCCCATGTCCGCCAGATGAGAGCCGACCAGCTCGCGCTTTTCGAGCCAGTCGCGATCGCTCATCAGGAAGCTGAGCACGCCGAGCCTCAGCCAGAGATCCGGATCCTCCGGCGCCCAGCGATGCACCTGGTAGTAGAGGGCGATCGCCGCGTCGTAGCGTTCTTCGGCTTCGTGCGCGGAGGCCTGATCGTAAAAGAGGCTGTGAATCGAGTGGCGCACTAGAACAGCTTCGTGTTCAGCGCCTTCCAGAGCTCGCCGAGGGCGGACTTCAATCGGCGGGAGACCTGCATCTGACTGATGCCGAGCTTCTTGGCGATCTCGGTCTGCGTCAGATCGTCGTAGAACGCGAACTCGATCACCTCGCGGCTGGCGGCGCGCAGCTTGCCGAGCGCCATGCTGAGCGCGAGCTGATCCTCGGTGCGCAGCTGGAAGCTCTTGTAGCGGTTGTCCACCAGCTGGTAGCGGAAGGTGCCCTCGGCGGCCTCCAGCTCTTGATCCAGCGACGTGGTGTGGAAGTTTTCCTCGAGCTGAAGCACGTCCTCCACCTTGGAAAGCGGCAGGCCCGCGTGGGCGGCGATCGCCTCGGCGCTCGCGTTCTCGCCCGTGGTGTTCATCAACATGGCCTGCACCTCGCGCACGCGCGCGCGCAGCTCGACCAGCTCGCGCGGCGGGCGCACCAGGGGCACGTGGTCGCGCAGGTAATGGCGCATCTCGCCCGCGATGAAGCGCGCGGCGTAGGCCTCGAAGGGCTTGCCCAGCGACGGATCGAAACGCTCGATCGCGCGCAGCAAGCCAATCGCACCGACCTGGGTGAGGTCGTCGACCAGATCCGGCTGGCCCATGGCGAAGTGCCGGGCGATCGGGCGAATCAGGGGCAAATAGTGCCGCACGAACGTCTCGAGGCACGCGGCATCGGACCCTTCGCGGGCCTTGTGGAGCAAATCGGCGAGATCGACTTCACGAGTGGTCATCGCGTGCCCCCCTTTTCTTCGACCGACGCTACTTGATCTTGTTGACGATGCTGAAAATCGGCAGGTACATACCGACGACGATCGAACCGACGATACCGCCGATCAGCACCATCATCAGAGGCTCCAACATCGAGGTGAGGCCGTGCACGGCCGCCTCGACTTCTTCGTCGTAGAAGTCCGCGATCTTCTCCAGCATGGCGTCGATCGCGCCCGTTTCTTCGCCGATGGCGACCATCTGCGTGACCATCGGGGGGAACACACCCGCGCGCTCCAGCGGCTTGTAGAGGCCTTCGCCTTCACTCACCGAGATGCGCACGTCCTCCATCGCCGCGGCCACCACCAGGTTGCCGATCGAGTCGCGGACGATTTCGAGCGCGCCCATCAGCGGCACGCCCGATTTGAGCAGGGTTCCCAGCGTGCGCGAGAAACGCGCGACGGCGACCTTGCGAATCAGGTCGCCGAAAACGGGCAGTTTGAGGGCATATTGGTCGATCGTAAAAGCGCCCTTGGGGGTCGACTTGAACCAGATGAAGGCATAAGCCAGCGCGCCGACCACGACGAGGCCCACCAGCGCCTGCCACGAGCTCATCCAGTCCGACAGATCCACCAGCATCTGCGTGAAGGCCGGCAGCTTGGCGCCCATCTGGGCGAACATGCCGGCGAACATCGGCACGATGAACTTCAGCATGACGCCCGAAATCAG
This sequence comes from Oscillatoriaceae cyanobacterium, assembly GCA_036703175.1. GTDB lineage: Bacteria > Cyanobacteriota > Sericytochromatia > S15B-MN24 > JAQBPE01 > DATNPP01. The sequence continues at coordinate 9,964 of DATNPP010000459.1, read as the reverse complement.
CAAAGCGAAGGTCATGACCGTCAACGGATAGGCCATCGCGCTCTTGACCTGCGAGTTCAAGCGGTTTTGATTTTCGAGGAAGGTCGCGACGCGGCCCAGAACCGCGTCCAACACGCCGCCTGCCTCGCCGGCGCGCACCATGCCGGTGTAGAGGTTGTTGAAGATCTTCTCGTACTTCGCCATCGAGTCCGACAGCGGCTGGCCCTGCTCGACCTGATCCTTGATCGCGACCAGCGTGCGGCGCAGCTTGGCCGATTCGGACTGCTCGGCGAGAATGCCGAGGCTGCGGACCATCGAGACGCCGGCGTTGATCATCGTCGAGAACTGGCGGCTGAAAATCGTCAAATCCTTGAGCTTGACGCCGCCTTCGAGAATCTCGTTGAGCTTCTGCTGAATGTCGCCGGCGGCGCCGCCGGAAGCGCCGCCGCTGTCGCCGCCGTACTCGTCTTTCGGCTTGATGCCCACGACGACGTACTTCGAAGCGCGCAGCTTCTGCTTCGCCGCGCCGATGTTCGGCGCCTGCAAGGTCTTGGTCAGAACCTTGCCCTTCTTGTCTTTGACCTTCGCTTCGAACGTAATCGCCATGCGCTGCTCCCAGACCGGACGGCCTAGGGTATCTTTCCCTGCGGCCGGGACTCCCTAACTGGGAAGCGTGAATGCTCGAACGCCTGATTTCGGGCGCTCGTGCAGCGGGTATGGTAGAATCGGGGACGCTCGCACGCCGGGCATGCCTTTCTTCACCCAATTGATTCGGGAGATTCACGACCTTGGCCAAACGCGCACTGATCACGGGCATCACCGGGCAAGACGGCAGTTACCTCGCCGAGTTGCTGCTCGACAAGGGCTACGAGGTCTACGGCCTCGCGCGCCGCAGCAGCACCATGTCCGACGAGCGCATCGCGCACCTCGCGAACCGCCTGCACCTGGTCGGCGGCGACCTGCTCGACGCGCAGAGCCTGGTCGACGCCGTCGAAGAGTCCCGTCCCGACGAGGTCTACAATTTGGCGGCGCAGAGCTTCGTCGCGACCTCGTGGAAGCAAGCCGAGCTGACCGGCGAGTTCACGGGCCTCGGCGTCACGCGCGTGCTCGACGCCGTGCGCAAGGCCGCGCCCAAAGCCCGCTTCTACCAGGCCAGCTCCAGCGAGATGTTCGGCAAGGTGCAAGAAGTGCCCCAGACCGAAAAGACGCCCTTCTGGCCGCGCAGCCCCTACGGCGTCGCCAAGGTGTACGGCCACTGGATCACCGTAAACTACCGCGAGAGCTACAACATGTTCGCCGTGAGCGGCATTCTCTTCAATCACGAGTCGCCGCGCCGCGGCATCGAGTTCGTGACGCGCAAGATCACGGACGGCGTCGCGCGCATCAAGCTGGGGCTCGCCGACGAGCTGCGATTGGGCAACCTCGACGCCAAGCGCGACTGGGGCTTCGCGGGCGACTACGTGAAAGCCATGTGGCTGATGCTGCAGCAAGACACGCCCGACGACTACGTCGTGGCGACGGGCGAGACGCATTCGGTGCAGGAGTTCGTCGAGATCGCCTTCGGCCGCGTGGGCCTCGACTGGCGCGAGTTCGTCAAGCAGGATCCGCGCTACATGCGCCCCGCCGAGGTCGACCTGCTGATCGGCAGCCCCGAGAAGGCCCGCCGCCAGCTCGGCTGGACGCCCGAGACCAGCTTCCAGCAGCTCGTGCACATGATGGTCGACGGCGACATGGCGCGGTTGTCCAACGCGGCGCAGCTCTCCAAAATCGTGCCGGCCGCGGAAGCGCCCGTCAAGGTCTAGGGACCTGGGCGCCACGGACGTGTCATGACGCTGCAGAACAGCTTGCTCTCCGAGCGCCTGGTGGGAATCTACCGCTTTCGCGGCTTCATCGCGGGAAGCGTCAAGCGCGAGTTCGCCTCGCGCTATCGCAACTCGGCGCTCGGAGCCGCCTGGCTGATCCTGCAGCCGCTCTCGCAGATCCTCGTTTACACGCTCGTCTTTTCGCACGTCATGCGCGCGCATCTGGCGAGCGGGGCGGGGCCGTTCAGCTACAGCATCTTCCTGTGCGCCGGCAGCCTGACATGGGGGCTGTTCACCGAGATCGTCGGGCGCGGGCAGAACGTCTTTCTGGACAACGCGACGCTGCTCAAGAAGCTCAGCTTTCCGCGCCTGTGCCTGCCGATCATCGTCGTGCTCAACGCCGTGGTGAACTTCGCGATCATCTTCGGGCTGTTCACGGCGTTCTTGTTGTTCTCGCACACCTTTCCGGGCTGGGCCTACTTCGCGCTCTTTCCCGTGCTCGCGGTGCAGGCCCTCTTCGCGATCGGGCTCGGCATGGTGCTCGGCGTGCTGAACGTGTTCTTTCGGGACGTCGGCCAGTTCTTCGGCATCGTGCTGCAGTTCTGGTTCTGGCTCACGCCGATCGTCTATCCGCTGGCGTCTTTGCCGGCGCACATTCAGGGCTGGGTGCGCTTGAACCCGATGACGCAGATGGCGGTGGCCTACCAGGACATCCTGCTGCACGGCACGCTGCCGGATTGGATGAGCATGCTGCCGGTGGCGATCGCCGGCGTGGTGCTCTGTGCGCTCGGATTGCTGCTCTTCAAGCGCTGCGCCGGTGAATTGGTGGACGAGCTATGAGCACCCTGGGCACCATCACCGTCCAGGGCCTCGGCAAGGCCTACCGCCAGTACCGCACGCGCTGGGCGCGCCTCGTGGAGTGGCTGCTGCCCGGCATACCGCCGCAACACACGCTCAAGTGGGTGCTGCGCGACGTGAGCTTTCGGCTGGAGGCCGGCGACGCGGTCGGCATCATGGGCATCAACGGCGCCGGCAAGAGCACGCTGCTGAAGCTCATCACGGGCACGACCAAGCCCACCGAGGGCAGCGTCGCGCTCAGCGGCCGCGTGGCGGCCCTGCTCGAGCTCGGCATGGGCTTTCACGCGGATTTCACCGGGCGCCAGAACGCCGTCATGGCTTGCCAGCTGCTCGGCCACACCACCGCCGACATCGAGCGCCTCATGCCCGAGATCGAGGCCTTCGCCGAAATCGGCGACTACATCGACCAACCGCTGCGGCTCTACTCGAGCGGCATGCAGATGCGTCTCGCGTTCAGCGTCGCGACCGCCGTCCGGCCCGACGTGTTGATCGTCGACGAGGCGCTGTCGGTCGGCGACGCGTACTTCCAGCACAAGAGCTTCGAGCGCATTCGCCAGTTCCGTCGGCAAGGCACGACGCTGCTGATCGTCTCGCACGACCATCTGGCGATTCAGTCGATCTGCGATCGCGCGATTCTGCTGGACGCCGGCCGCCTGGTCAAGGAAGGCACGCCCGAGGAAGTCGCGGACTTCTACAACGCGCTGATCGCCGAGCGTCAGAACGCGACGGTCGAACAGCGCAAGACCGAAGATGGCCGGGTTCAGACGATCTCGGGCAGCCGTCAGGCCGTCGTCGAGGAAATCGCGCTATTGGACGCGCAGAACCGGCCGGTCGAGATGATCGATGTGGGCGCGCGCGTGACGCTGCGCGTGCGCGTGCGCGTGAACGCCCCGCTGCCGCGATTGGTGCTCGGCTACATGATCAAGGACCGCCTCGGCCAGCCGATGTACGGCACCAACACGCACCTGCAAGAGAAGCCTCTGGACGATTTGCAAGCGGGCGAGCTCGTCGAGTACCGCTTCACCTTCACCGCCAATCTGGGGCCCGGCAGCTACTCGGTCGCGACGGCGCTCGTCAGCACGGAGACCCACCTCGTGGACAACTTCGAGTGGCGCGACCTGGCGCTGCTGTTCACCGTCTCCAACCTCTCGCGCCCTTACTTCGCCGGTTGCACGTGGATCGAGCCGGAGATCGGGATTCAAAGATGACGCAAAGCGCCGAGACCATCTGGAACGAGGACACCGTCTTCGTTTCCTACGCCCAGAACTACGAAGACGTGATGCTTTGGCGCGCGCTGAAACACGTGCCGCGTGGCTTCTACCTGGACGTGGGCGCCTGGTCGCCGGACGAGGACTCGATCACGCGGGCGTTTTACGAGCGTGGCTGGCGCGGGCTCAATCTGGAGCCGAACCTCGAGTGGCAGGCCCAGCTCAGCGCGAAGCGCCCCGAGGACATCAATTTGCCGCTGGCGATCGCCGATCGCCCCGGCAGCGAGACCTTCTACTTCTTCGCCAATCTGGGCCTCTCGACGCTCGACGCTGCGGTCGCCGAGCGCCACATGGCCGAGGGCTGGACGGCCGAGCCCGGCACGGTGGAGGTGACGACGCTGAACGCCGTGTGGGAGGCCCACGTGGGCGGACGCGACGTCCACTTTCTGAAGATCGACGTCGAGGGCTTCGAGGAGCAGGTGCTTCGCGGCAACGACTGGCGCGCCCATCGTCCCTGGATCGTCGTCGTGGAGAGCACGCAGCCGATGTCCCGCATCGAGTCTCACGCGCTCTGGGAGGCGATCCTGACGGACGCCGACTACCGATTGGCCTACCGCGACGGCCTGAACCGCTTTTACGTCGCCGCCGAGCACGCCGAGCTGCTGCCCGCCTTGCAGTATCCGCCCAACGTCTTCGACCGCTTCGTGCGCGCCGCCGAGGCCGCGTCCGAGTCGCGCGCGGACGAGGCCGAGCGCCTCGCCGAATCGGCCCGCGCTTCAGCCGCGGCCGCCGAAGCGCGCGCGACCGAGGCCGACGCGCGCGCCGAGACGTCCGCCGCACGCGCGGACGAGGCCGAGGCCCGCGCGCAAGCTGCAGAGGCGCGTGCCCAGGCCGCCGAAGCGCGGGCGCTAAGCGCCGAGGCGCGTGCCGAGAGCGCCGAAAGCCAGTTGCACCACGTCTACCACTCCAAGTCCTGGCGCTGGACGGCCCCGCTGCGCAAGCTCAAGGGCCCCCTCGCCGCGATCCGACTGTATCAGGAATGACCATGTCGAGCCCCAGCGTCCTCCTTTTGAGCACCTTTCCGCACCAGATTCCGCGCCACGGCGGGCAGGTGCGTCTGGCCAACCTGGCGCGGACCCTCGAGACGGGGGGCTTCGCGGTGCGCAGCGTGGCCGTCTACGAGCCCGAGCACTACGAGGCGGCCCAGCTCGGGCGGCATGATCTGGACTTTCCGCCCGACAGCCCTTACCGGCTCTTCGAGGGCCAGCCGCAGATCTTTCTGAACGACCTGCTCGCCGGGCGCTACATCGCGGCGGACGACGGCGGGTTCGCGCGACTGTTGCGCCAGTTGCCGGAACGCGTGGACGTGGTGCTGGTGGAGCAACCCTGGCTCTGGCCGGCGGCGCGCCGGCTCAAGCAGACGCCGCAGTGCCGCGACGCGTTGCTGGTTTTCGGCACCGAGAACATCGAGGAGCACCTCAAGCGGGCGATCTTCGATTCCTATCGCTACGCGAACGCGCCCGCGCTCGCGGCGATCGCCGCCCTGGAGCGCGAAGCCTGCCAGGAGGCCGACCTCTGCCTGGCCGTGACCCAATCCGACCTGGACTACTTCGCGGGCTTCGGCGCCAAGCGCACGCTGCTCGCGCCCAACGGCATCTCGGCGTGGAGCGCCGGCGAGGCCAAGCTGGCGCAGTGGCGCACCAAGCTGCCCGAGGCGCCCTGGGTGCTTTACGTCGCCAGCGCGCATCCGCCCAATTTCACGGGCTTTCTGGAGTGCATCGGGCATTCGCTGGCCTGCATTCCGCCGGACGCGCGCCTGGTGGTGGCCGGCAGCGTCGGCCCGCACATCGCCGAGCGCTTGGCGGCCTCGCGCTGGCATGCGATCAACACGTCGCGGCTGCAAGTGCTCGGCGTGCTGCCGGACGACGACCTCGCGGCCGTCAAGAGCCTCGCACACGCGTTCTTGCTGCCCATTCAGGACGGCGGCGGCTCGAACATCAAGACGGCCGAGGCGCTCTACTCGGGCGCCTACGTGGTGGGCACGCCGACGAGCCTGCGCGGCTACGAGCGCTTCCGCGACGCCGAGCGCGTGCGCGTCGCCGGCTCACCGGCCGCCTTCCAGGCCGCGATTCGCGAGGTGCTTGCCTGCCCGGCCCGGCCGCTCGACGCGGAAGGCGAAGCCGAGCGCCAGGGCCTGCGCTGGGATCGCTGCCTGTTGCCGCTGCCCGAGACGCTGAAGAACCTCCTTGCGAGCCGAAAGGTGGCTGTATGACGATCTGGCTGGACGTCACCACGATCGCCGGCTGGAGCCGGCCGGCGGTGGGCGTGATCCGCACCGAAGCGGAGTGCGCGCGCTACTTCCTGGAGCAATCGGAAACCGCCGTGCGCTTTTGCCGCTTCGAGAAGGCCGACCGCCGCTACCACGAGCTGGATCGGGCCTTCGTGGCCGCCACCGTCGCGCGACTGGACGGCAGCCGGCAAAAGCCCGCTTCGGCGGCGGCGCCGGCCCCCGCGCCGGCGCCCGCCGAGCCGATTCCGGTCGCGTTGACGAAAGAGCAGAAGCTCAAGCGCAGCCTGCTCAGCTTGATCAACCGCCTGCCGGGCCGGCTGCGCGGCCGCGTCTTCCGCTACGCCAAGACGCGCAAGGAAGCCTTCTTCGCGAGCATGCGCGCCGCGCGCGAGTCCCGTACGGCCCTGCGCATTCTGCTGGATCGCGGCGACGGGACGCACGTCGCCCTGCCCCCGGCCGCGCCGCCCCCGGATGCCTCCCAACCGGTGCCCTTCGCACCCGGCGACACGATCGTCTCGCTGGGATTGGATTGGGACCAGAAGGACCTGCCGTATCTCTACGCCCTGAAGCGGCGCCTGGGGCTCAAGGTGGTGCTGTTCTGCTACGACCTGATTCCGGTGCGCTTGCCGCATCTCTGCGTGGGCGACGTGGCCTCGATATTCGGGCGCTACTTCGCGGATCTGGCCTGGTGCGCCGATCGCGTGCTGTGCATCTCCGAGTACTCGCGAAGCGACCTGGTGGCCTTTCTCGAAGAAATCGGCGCGCCGGTGCCCGAGACGGCCGTCGTGCGGCTGGGCAGCAAGCTGCCGGATACCGGCGACGCGACGCCGTCGGCCGAGATCGCGCCGCTGCTCGAGCGTCCCTTCGTGCTGTTCGTGTCGACCATCGAGCGGCGCAAGAACCACGAGACGCTTTACCGCGCCTACACGCGATTGATCGACCAGGGCGTCGAAAACCTGCCGCTGCTCGTGTTCGTCGGCATGCCGGGCTGGGGCGTGCAGGATCTGCTGGCGGACCTGCGGCTCGATCCGCGCATTCAACCTTATCTGCGCGTCTTGAACCACCTGTCCGACGACGACCTCGGCCTGCTCTACCGCCATGCGACCTTCACCGCGTTTCCGTCGCTCTTCGAGGGCTGGGGGCTGCCGATCGCCGAGAGCCTCGCGTACGGCAAGTTCTGCCTCGCCTCGCGCACTTCGTCGATTCCCGAGGTCGGCGGCGATCTGCTCGAGTACCTGGATCCCTGGAACGTGGGCGCCTGGGCCGAGCGCGTGGCCTATTACGCCCAGCATCCGGAAGCCCTCGCCGAGCGCGAGCGCCGCATTCGCGACGAGTACCGTCCGACCGCCTGGAGTGAGACGGGCCGCTTCGTGCTCGAGCAGGCCGTGGCGGCCGGCCGCGAGCGCCAGGCCGTCGTGAGCTGATCGGAACATGCCGCTGCGGGTCGTCGTCGACGCGTCCTCCTTGCTCACGCCGCAGACCGGCATCGGGCGCTACACGGAGCAATTGATCCGGGCCATGTTGGCCCGCGGCACGGCCGAGCTGAGGCTCATGTGCTCGTACCGGCCCGGCGCGGCGCGAAGCACGGGGGCGATCGCCGCCACCTACCGCCCGCTCGGCGCGACCGTCATCCGCAACCGCATTCCCAACCGCCTACTCCACGGCGCCTGGGAGACCCTCGGCTGGCCTTCGGCCGAGGGGCTCGCCGGCGCCTGCGACGTCTACCACGCCACCAACCACCTCGCGCCGCCCGCGCGCCGCGCGGCCGTGACGGCGACGATCCACGATCTGACCTCGATTCGTTTTCCGCACTGGCACGCGCCCTACCAGCGCCTGGTGGCGCGCTATCTGCCCAAGAGCGTCCAACGTTGCGGGCTGCTGATCGCGGACTCGCAATCGACCGCGAACGACCTGACGAACGTGCTCGACGTTCCGCCCGAGCGCATCCGCGTGGTGCCGCTGGCCGCCGCGCCGCATTTCTACGAGCCGCCCAGCCCCGAACGAATTCTCGCCGTGCGCGAGCGCTACGGGCTCACGGGCCGCTACTTCCTCTTCGTGGGCACGATGGAGCCGCGCAAGAACCTGGGCAGTCTGCTTCTGGCTTACCAGCACCTGCCGCAAGCCGTGCAACAGGCATTTCCCCTCGTGCTTGCCGGCAGCCGCGGCTGGGAGGACGAGAAGTTCTTCACGACCATCGACGCGCTGCCCAATGTGCACTACATCGGCCGCGTGCCGGACGTGGACCTGCCCGCCTTGATGGCCGAGGCGCTGGCCTTCGTCTATCCCTCGTACTACGAGGGCTTCGGATTGCCGGTGCTCGAGGCGATGGCGGCCGGCGCGCCCGTGATCGCGAGCAACGCCTCCAGCCTGCCCGAGGTGGCCGGCGAGGCCGCGCTGCTCGTTGCGCCGGACGACGTCAAAGGACTTGCCGAGGCAATGGCGCGCCTGGCCGAAGACGAGGCGCTGCGCGAACGTCTGCAGGCCGCCGGACGCGAGCGGGGGACGGAGTTCTCGTGGGAGAGGACCGCGGCGCAGACGCTTGCCGTGTATCACGAGCTCGTCGCGGAGCGGGTCTGATGCGCGTCGGCCTGGATGCTCGCCTGTGGCACAACACGGGCATCGGGCGATACGTGCGCAATCTCGCGCCGCGGCTTGCGGGCGTGCAACTGGTGGTCTGGGCCGCGCCAGAGCATCTGGACGAGGTGCGCGCCGCGTTGCCGCATTCCGAGGTGCTGCCGTGCGCGGCACGGCCGTTTTCGCTTGCCGAGCAGCGCTTCTTTCCGGGAGCGATCGCCGCCGCGAAGCTCGACGTGTTTCACACGCCCCATCTCAACGCCCCACTGTTCTGCCCCGTGCCGCTCGTCGTGACGATCCACGACCTGATTCCGCTGCATTTCCCCGAGACGATCAACTCCCGCCTCGGCCACGCCTACTTCGTGGCCATGAGCCACCTGGCCGTCCGGCGATCGCAGCGCGTCATCGCCGTCTCCGAGAACACGCGCGAGGACCTTTTGCGACTGCTGCGGGCCCCTTCCGAGCGTCTGCGCGTGGTCGGCGAGGGCGCCGATGCCTTGTTCGAGCGAAAGCCCGACGCCGAGACCATGTCGCGCGTGCGCGAGCGCTTCGCGCTAGCGGGCCCCTATGTGCTCTATTCGGGGCAATCCAAGCCCTACAAGAACCAGGCCACCTTGCTGCGCGCCTTCGCCCGTTTGGGGCGTCCGGAGCTCAAGCTGGTCTTCGCGGGCCGCATCGACCCCAACCAGCCCCATGTCGAGGCGCTGATTCGCGAGCTGGGACTGGAGCACGCCGTCGTGCGCACCGGCTACCTGGACGAAGACGAGCTGGTCGCGCTTTACCACGGCGCGAGTGTTTTCGCCTTTCCCTCACGCTACGAGGGCTTCGGATTACCGCCGCTCGAGGCCATGGCCGCCGGCGTGCCGGTCGTGGCGAGCCGAGCCGCCTCGATTCCAGAAGTGGTCGGCCCGGCCGGGATCCTGCTCGACCCGGATGACGTGGTACAATGGGCCGAAGCAATCGACCAGGTGCTGTCCGACGCCGCGCTGCGCGATCGCCTGATCACCGCCGGCCATGAGCGCGTCCGCCTGTTCAGCTGGGACGCCGCCGCCCGGGACACCCTCGCCGTCTACCGAGAACTGTCGCAAGGAACCCCGCCATGAAAGTCGCGCTCGTTCATGAATGGATGACGACGCTGGGCGGCTCCGAGCGCGTCGTACTGGCCTTCTCGAAGATCTTTCCGGACGCGCCGGTGTTCACGAGTGTGTACGATCGCGATCGCCTGCCTGAGGAGTTCCACCGGCTGGACGTCC
>DATNPP010000394.1:0-1888 GCA_036703175.1 Oscillatoriaceae cyanobacterium | reverse complement strand
GCCGGCGCTCGCCGCGGCGGGATACCAGATGCCCAAGCCGCGGCCGAAGTTCGGACACCTGGTCGAGACGGTGGCATCAGACGACCTGCTGCTCGTCGCGTCCTTCCACCCCAGCCAGCAGAACACGTTCACCGGCAGGCTCACCGAACCAATGCTCGACGCGGTCTTCGAGCGAGTAGCCGCCCACCTCGCGGGATAGATGGGCGCCAGCGGGTTTTCCACAGCCTCACGCTTCGTTCTAGAGAAGCGCAGAAATGTCCCCAAGACTTGCTTGAGGACGACGTTCGAGCGCAGTCGGGGGGTGATCAACGTGCAGGCAGGTCATGGCTGGGAGTAGACCTCTTCCCGCGAAGGTAGGGGCTGGCGTCTTGGCGCCAGCCCCTACGCGTGTTCGAAGTGGGCGTGAGATCTCGACGGCGCAGCGAACTCTGATGCCAAGGAGGGTCCATGCTGACTAGCGCAAGGGCCGTAGCGGCAGCCATTATCGCGACCGCTTGTGCGGGCGGCACGAGTGAGAGAAGGCCCCCGACGAACAGGGTTCCGAGACCTTGCGCACCTGAAATGCCGGCGGCGGCGACGCCGAACGCGCGCGACCGGAGATGCGGAGGAGTGCTCACGAGGAACAGACGATTCGCAAGGACGCTAGCCGCGCTGAAAACCCCGCCGAGAAACCAGACGACACCGCAAATTGGTGGAGGTGGGTTGGCGAACGTTGCCATCAGCGTGGTCGGCGTCGCCAAGGAGAGCCGTCGAAACCAGCGCTCGGCGGTGTCATCTTCTGTCCGGCCCAACCACAGCGCTCCAACCACAACACCGGCAGGCAGTGCGGCCGAGAGCATGCCTGCAGCGACAGCGCCTCCAGCGTGTGCGTGCGCGTACGGAACGGCTGCCGCCTCGGTTGAGATCGTCACACCAACAACCAGCCAGGACGTCGTCACTAGGGATCTGAGGCGCTCGGATCCGAACACGGCGACGGCACCAATCGAGATCGCCTTCCACCAATGGTCTTCGAAGCCCGCAGCGGGCCGCCGCGGCTTGACGAGCAGTTGAATCGAAAGACCAGAAGCGATGAACGTCACGACATCAAGGGCGACGGTCGCGGTGGCGCCGATTGTCGATGTGATGAGCCCGCCGGCCGCGAATCCGACGACTACTGCTCCTTGCAATGTTGAGTTCGTCAGTGTGGAGGCGGCTCGGTAAGCGGGCCCTTCACCTACTACCTCAGGGATCAGGGCCGCCCTCGCCGATGTGAACAGCGGTTGCAGCATCGCTGTAGCGGCGATGCTCATCAACAGCAACGGCACAGGGAGTTGGGGGATGGCTGCGGGGGCGATCAAAACCGCGCGGGCCAAGTCGCAGAGGACCATCACCGAGCGGCGTTGGTGACGGTCCCCGAGGACGCCCAAAAGCGGCCCCCCGACTAGCCACGGGAGGTAGCTCACGGCGTAGCTCAGCCCAGTCAGTAGCCCGGAGTCCGTCCGGCTAAAGACCAGTACGCCGATGGCGACGCGTGCGAACTGGTCCCCGATGACACTGAGGCTCTGGGCGAAGAAGAGCGCCCGAAACTCGCGATTTGCCAGTACCTGGCGAAACCCAATGCGCGGTAGTGCATCCCGGGTTTCCATGAAATCGTCTCCCCCCGAAAAGGTCAGTCTGTCCTGGAACGGGAGGGTCGCGATCTTTGTATCCACAGGCGTCGGGTAGTAACTAGCCCATGTCAGCTCCGACCAAGATCCTCATTCTGGGTGGCGGCTACGTCGGCATGTACACAGCGCTGACGCTGCAGCGGAAGCTTCGCCGCGACGAGGCCACTGTCACGGTGATCGACGCGCAGCCCTACATGACCTACCAGCCGTTCCTGCCGGAGGCGGCCGCGGGAAACCTGGAA
>DATNPP010000375.1:0-5900 GCA_036703175.1 Oscillatoriaceae cyanobacterium | reverse complement strand
GTCACGCTGCGCCGCGCGACGATCGACGACGCCGAGGCCATCTGGCAGCTGTACCATCGCGTGTACAACGGCAACTACACGCTGCCGATCGTCAATCTGCGCGGGCAACGCGAGGAGGCCCTGCAAGATCCGAACTGCCTCTGGCTCGTGATCGAGGGCCCCGAGGGCGGTCTGGTCGGCTCGGTCATCTTTCTGGTCGATCCGATTCAGCGCTGCGGCAAGGTCTTCGCGGCGGCCGTCGATTCCGAGGTTCGGCGCGGCAATCTGGCCTTCGAGATGCTCACGGCCGGCATTCAGGGGCTCATGTACGACAGCCGCACCTGCGACGTGATCTACGCGACCACGCGCACGCGCACGATGGGGCCGGACGCGCTGTTGCGCAAACTCGGCTTCATCAGCCTGGGCATCTTCCCGAACGTGCACCGACTGACGAGCTACGAGACGCACGGCCTCAAGGCGCTCTTCCATCCGGACGCCTTCGCGAACCGCCGGCGTCTGCCGCAGCTGATCCCCGAGGTGGCCGGCTTCTACGACATCATTCGCCGCAGCTACGGCCTCGAGCCGGCCGAGATCTTCCCGATTCCGGACCGCCTCAAGCTGCGCGTCGAGCGCGGCGCGATCGTCGAGCAGGCCTACGCGCAGGCCCAAGCGGACAAGTCGTTGCTGCTCGATTTCTTTCCTTTCCATCCGCCGACGCACATGTTCGTCTCGGAGAGCGGCACGGTCAAAGCCTTCCTCAACCACGAGGGCAAGGACGGCCACGGCGTGCTGGTGGGATTGCAGGTCGATCGCGCCGAGGTGCAGCACCTCGAGCACCTCTTCAACGTCGTGTTCGAGACCGGCCGCACGATCGGCATCGACTACATGGAGGTGCTGGTCAGCGCCTACGAGCCCAAACACCAGCGCGCGGCGCTCTCGGCCAACTTCTTGCCCTGCGCCTACTTCCCGAGCATGGAGCAGGCCGGCGACGCCCGCGAGGATTACCTCATCTTCGCCCGCTCGGTATTGCCGCTGGACTTCTCGAACGTGCACCTCACGCCACGCGATCGCCACTTCCTCGACGTCTACCTGATGAACACCGAGTTCCGCAATCTGGTCGTCCAGATGCAGGAGACCGGCCCGCTGGAGCACGCCGATGCGTGATCCCGAGGAGTCGCTTTCGCCCGAGGCCCTCGGCGAGCTGATCGACGGCAAGCTGGCGCAGCTCGTGGCGATCGCCACCGAGCGCTCGCCCTTCTACCGCGAGCGCTTCGCCGGCCTCACCGTACGCGGCCGCGCGGATCTGCCGCACGTGCCGGTGCTCGACAAGGACAGCTTCATGGCCGCGAGCCCGCCGCGCGGCGAGGCGACGCTTACAGGCCCGCTTTCGGGCGCCTACGTCTTCCGCAGCGGCGGCAGCAGCGGCGAGCCGAAGTTCTCGGTCTTCTCGGTCGAGGAGTTCCGCCGCTTCGTGCACTTCTTCATGCGCGCCTACACCGCGGCCGGCCTCGAGGCGAGCGATCGCGTCGGCAACCTCTTCGCGGCGGGCAGCCTGTACGCGAGCTTCGTCTTCGTCAATCGCTTCCTCGAAGAACTGGGCGTGCTCAACTTCCCGTTTTCCACGACCGCGTCCGCCGAGGTCGTCGCCGACCACGTGCGCCTGTTCGGCATCAACACGCTGGTCGGCTTTCCGTCCTGGCTGTTGCAGGTGGCCGAGCGGCTCGCGGCCGAGGGGCTCAAAATCGAGAAGGTCTTCTACGCCGGCGAGCACCTCTACGAGGAGGAGCGCCGCTTTTTGCGCGAGCGCCTGGGCTGCCGCGTGATCGCCTCGGCGGGCTACGGCGCGGTCGACACGGGCTTGATGGGCTACCAGTGCGAGGCGGCGACCGGCAGCGTGCACCACGTGCTCGCGGACCACGTCTACCTCGAAATCGTCGATCCGGAGACCTTCGCGCCGCTGCCGGACGGCGAGGAGGGCCTGATTCTGGTGACCAACCTGGATCGCACGCGCCAGCCGGTGATTCGCTACAACATCGGCGATCTGGGCCGCATGGTGCCGGGCGCATGCCCGTGCGGCCGCACCAGCCCGCGCTTCGAGCTGCGCCGCCGCGGCGACGACGTGCTGCGCATCGGCTACGCGAACGTCACCTACGACGAGGTCTCGGCCGCCTTCGCGCGCTTTCCCGAGCTCACGGCGACGGTGCAGATGGTCAAGGAGCGCGAAGAGCGCCGCGACAAGCTGGGTTTCCGCATCGAGGTGCGCGAGCTCGAAAGGCTCGATCGCGCGAGCCTGAGCGGGCGGCTCACCGAGGCGCTCGCCGAGGCCAAGCCGGACATCGGCAAGCTGCTCGCGAGCGGCTACATCCACCCGATCGGCTTCGAGTTTTTGCCGCCGGGCGGCATTCCGCGACTGCCGGTGACGGGCAAGTTCAAGCGCACGCTGGATTTGAGCCAGTAGGCTCGGCCGTCTCGCGCTTCGGCTTGGCGTGCGCGCGGCCGGGCTGCGGCAATCGCTTGAGGTTTTGGCGAATCGCGACGTCCCAGGGGGCGATCGCACGCCCTTCGAGCCAGGCCGCACGCGCTTGCTCGACCATGCGCAGCTGATAGTAGACGTGTCCCAGATTGAACCAGCCGTCGGCACTGAGGGGATGGGCATCGAGCAGCGTCCGATAGGCGAGCAACGCCTGTTCGGGCTGGCCGCTCTCCATGAGCAGCACGCCGAGGTTGAAGGCCGCCGGCGCGCAGGTCGGATCGAACAGCAGCGCCGTGCGATAGGCCGTCTCGGCCTCGAAACCGCGGCCGTTGTGGTGCAGCGCGAGGCCCAGGTGGTAGTAATGCCAGCTGGTGCCGCGGCGCTCGGCCAGCAGCGACCAGAATCCGGCCGCGCCGAGCGACCACTCGCGGCTCGCGAGCCAGCTGCGCAACGTTTCCTCGGCGGCGCCGGGCGCCGGCCCGGCAATCACGCCGCGCGCCGGGCGCGACGGATACCACGACGGCGGCGCGGGCTTCGGGCGCCGACGGCGGGCGATCGCCGCCAGGGCGAGCGTGAGCAGCACACCCGGCAGACACCAGAGCCATTGAATCGCCGTTCTCGCCGGGGCCTGTGGCGAGGCGAGGCGGGGGAGCACGGCCGCCGGAATCACGCGCGGCTTCGGCTTCGGTGCTCGGACCTCCTGATGCGAGGGTCTCGAAGAGGCCTTCGGCGGAATAGAGTGCCCGGAATGGCTCGGCGCGTGGGCGATCGCGACTGGCGCCACCCGGTACTGCCGTGGCCGGAGCGCTCGCAGGACGACCAGGCGATGCAGCGTGAGGCCGTTCGGCACGCGAACGACCATGGGAGTCATGCGGCCCTCCATTCGCGCGACCAGGCGATGGCGCCCGGGCAGAACCTGGATCACCAGCGGCGTGCGCCCCATGGCCCAGCCGTCGAGCGAAATTCGGGCACCGCTGGGTTGGCTCTCGATCGCGAGTCGGCCGTCGGCGAGCGCAGGCGCGGCCAGCGCCAGCCAGAGCGCCAGGGCCAGCCAACTACCACGCATGGACTTGGTACCCCGGCTTGATCGTTTCCGTCGCGCGCAGCACCCGGGCGATCGCCACCCCGTCCGAGCTGACGGCCAGCACGCGGACGTGCGCCACCCGCATCTCGGTCCAGCTGTGGTATTCGATCGCCAGCTCGTCGCCGACTCGCAAGCGCGCGTTCGGCGCGAGCGCGATTTGCAAGCGATCGCCCCTGACCGCGCGCACCACGCCGTCCTCCGAGCGTCCCGCGAAGGCCCAGCGCCCCAGCGCACCGAGATCCCCCAGATCCCGGAAGCCGCTGCCCAGCCGCAGCTGCCAGGCATAGTAAGGCATCTGCGCCGATTGCCCGCCGTTCACGCTGAGCTCGACCGTGAAGCCCTGCGGCAGCTCCATGCCCACGCTCGCCGAAGCGACCGGCCCGATGCCGGCGCGCGGCAGCGGCAGGGCGTCACCGATGACGCCCATCAAACCGAGCCCGCCTCCGAGGCTCGCGTAAGGTTGCGTGATCGGGCTCATGCCGCCGGGCAGCGCGAAGCGATAGCGCAGCTGCAACGGGTCGAGGCTCAGCACGTCGTTCGCCGCCGCCCCGCGCATGCCGAACAGGTCGTAGGTGTCGAACGAAACGGCCAATCCGCCGGAGAGCGGCAGGTCCAAGCCGGCCGAGATGGCGCGCCCGCCGTCGAAGAGACGGCTGAGGGCCGGCGTGTCGAACTGCGCGATGCCGATGCGCAAGTTGTCCACGGCGTCGGGCGACGCCGTGTCATGCACGCTGAAGGTGGGTTCGGCAAAGGCGGGCGCAGCAAGCAGACACACGGCCAGCATGCCGAGCAAAGCGGAGGTGGTCGACATTGATCCTCCCCACGGGCGTGCCGCGGCTGGCACGTCCAGCGCCGGCACGGAGGCGAGCGGCGCGCACGCGGCGCCGAAGGATTCACGCCCGGCAACCGAACGTCTGGTGTGCGCCGAAACGCTCCAGCTCGTCGATCGCCTTGGTTTCATCCTAGCGAGCGCTAGCGGACCCGCAGTTGGGCGCTTTCGCCAAGCTTTCTCGGCGCCAAAACGGCCGAGGGGGGGTTATAGCGGCGTCAGTCCGCCGGTTGGACCTCGATCCGCCAGGGGGAGGCGGCGATCGCCAGCGTCACCTGGGGCGCTCGGGTGTTCAGCGCGTGAAAGCGCAGCTTCCCGGAGGCCTGCTCGGGGTTCGCATACTCCACGCCCGGCCCGCCGAGGACGCGGGCGGCGATCAGCGCTTGATCGTACGTCATGCCCCAGCGCGTGTAGATCAGCGTGCCGGAGCGCTGGCGCTCCAGAACGCCGCCTTTGAGCCCATAACGGCCGGGCGCCAGGGACAAGCGCTGATAGGCCTCGGCAAAGGCCACCTCGGGTTTCAGCAGCGCGAGGATGCTGGCCGTGCCATCGCGCTCGGCTTCGAGCAGCGGCGCGACGCCGCGATTGTCGGTCTCCGTGACCGAGGCGCCGTGGCTCAGCAGCAGATCGACCACCAGGGGATCGTGCCGCCGAATCGCCGCGAGCAACGGCGTGTCGCCGTGGCTGTTGGCCGTGTCGACGTCCGCGCCGGCATGGACGAGCTTGACCATCTGCCGGGCGTCACCCGATGCGGCGGCCGCCACCAGATCGTCTTGAATGGCCGCTTGCGCCGGCAAAGCGGCGATCGCGATCAGAGCCAGCGTCCCCAGCAAGCGCATGTCCGTTCCTCCCGCGAAGCCCCACCTTGGTTGTACCCGCGGTGCGCTTTCCGAGCAGGGTTCAGGCGAGACCATCAACGGGTTAAATTTTGTCCAAGTCGCGCAAAAAATTCCCCGCAATCCGGCATAAAATCAGCAGGAGACCCTCCATGAGACGCCCGTTGCGCAAGTTCGCGATCGCCGCTTCCTGCCTGCCATTCCTGGCGGGCTGCGGCGCTTCGTCGCATCTCGCGCCGATCGCGCAGATGCCGATCAACCGTACGGCCAGCGCCATGGGCGTTTCCCAACCGCTGCCCAAGGCGCCGAGCACCGCGATCACGCCGAGCGCCAGCGTTTCGCGCAACTATCTGACGCAAGTGGGCGCCTCGAACGGCGTCTTCTCGCCGCGAGGCGATCGCCTGGCCTTCGCCGTCAGCGGCAAGGGCGTCTACCTCTCGCGCTCGGACGGTTATCAAGCCCAATCGCTCGGCGCCGGGCAAGATCCCGCCTGGTCGCCGGACGGCAGCGCGCTGGCGATCGTACGCCCCGGCAGCCAGGGCAGCGAGCTCGTCGAGGTGAATGCCACCAACGGCCAATCGCAGGTGATTTTCTCGAGCCCCGACGCCCTCAAACAACCCCAGTGGCTGCCCAACGGCCGCGGCCTCGTGTTCGTCTCGGGCACGGGCCTTTATCGCCTCGATCTACCGGGCTCGCGCC
>DATNPP010000366.1:0-1726 GCA_036703175.1 Oscillatoriaceae cyanobacterium | reverse complement strand
ATCCGTGCGGCCACTTCCCGAGCTGGGAGCATCCGGAACGGGTCGCCGAGGCGCTGAAGGAGTTCGCGCTTGCTTAAACGGTTCGTGCCCCTGCTCGCCCTGGTGTTCGCGCTTCCCGCTCAGGCCGCAATGAACCTGCGTCACGTGACGCTGGTCTGGGACGGCGCCAACGCCCAGGTGCTCGTCGTGCCGCATGGCGCCCGCGTGGTGCCCGTGGCGCGCCGTCCGGGCCGCACCGTGCCGGGCTGGGTGCGGGCGTCGGGGGCGATCGCCGGCATCAACGGCGGCTACTTCAATCACAGCGACGGCTGGCCGGTGTCGCACGTGCTGGCGGACGGTCGCGCGCTGACGGATCCCGAGCACAACCGCGCGCTGTGCGACAATCCGCAGTTGCGGCCGCTGCTGCCGACGATTTTCAACGCCCGCGCCGAATGGCGCGCGTCGGACGGCGGAAGCTGGACGATCGCCCCGCACGCCGCGCCCGCCGAGGGGCGTTTGATCGACGCGCTGCAGGCCGGCCCCACGCTGCTGCCGAGCCCCGACCTCGAGCGGGAAGGCTTCGTGCAGCGCGACGCGCGCGGACGGGTGGTGCGCGACGGCATCGGCAGCCTGACGCGCGCGGCGCGCTCGGCGCTGGGCCTGACGTCCACGGGCGACATGCTGCTCGTCGCGGTGGGCGGCCGTGGCCTCACGATCGCCCAGTTGTCCGGCTTGATGACCCACCTGGGCGCCGTGCGGGCGATGGCCCTCGACGGCGGCAGCTCGACGACGCTGGTCTGGCGCGACGGCGCCCGTGACACCTGCTTCGTCGGCTCGGGACGCGCGCCTGCCGTCGTCAATTCCGCGCTCGTGGTCGAACCCTAAGGAGTCTCCATGCGTCGTCTGCTCGCCGCTTTTCTGCTCACGCTCGGCCTGGCCGCGCCGGCCCTCGCCGCGCCCGTGCCCGACAACGCGCCGGCCGATACCCCGGTCGCGAAGGCCTTCTACGCCTCGCCGCTGTGCCAGCGCCTCAAGGCGCTCGGGCTTTCGATCGTGGCCGTGACGCCGCTCGTCGGCAACGAGGCGGTGGTCGCGTACTACGTGCCGTTTCAGGGGGCCATGAGCGATTGGGACGACGAGACCCGGCTGGTGCTCTACCGCTGGAAAGGCGGGACGGACTTCGCGCGCGAGCAGTTCATCACGAAGGCTGGCGACTCGATTCATGGCCACCTGTCCGGTCTCGAGATTCGCGACCTGGACGGCGACGGCCAGCCCGAGATCATCGCGGCGGGCATGCCGGGGACAAAGCTCGGCGAGGTGTCGACGATGATCTTCCGCCGCGACTCGGCCACGGACGCCTTCCAGCGCATCTGGGATCGCCACGATCTCGGCGCCGCCGTGCGCGCGAACGGCGCGCAGCTGTTCTACTCGTACCAGATGTGGGATCCGGCGCGCACGCGCCAGTACCGGTACTTCAAGCTCGCGCAGGGGCAGTACCAGCCGGCGGGAGGGAAGTGATGGAACCGACCGCGCTGCTCGAGCAGATCGAGAAGCACTTCGCCGAGGCGACGCCGCAGAACGTTCGGTATGTGTCGCGCCAGCTGGAGCGGCTGGTGCGCCAGCTGCCCGACCCGGCGCTGAGAAAGCGCTACGAAGCGGCGATCGACCAGCTCCCGGACATGGTCGCCCACCTGGACAACGGCTAACGCTCCCCCTCTCCCTGGCGAGGGAGAGGGACGTCCGTGGC
>DATNPP010000363.1:0-1510 GCA_036703175.1 Oscillatoriaceae cyanobacterium | reverse complement strand
TCCACGGAGATGCGCATGTCCTTCGCCCGCGACCTCGATTTGCTGATCCGCTCGCGCTACCCGCTCCTTTACGTGCCCACCTCCGAAGAGGCGCGCGCGGAAGAGGCGATCGCCGACGTCGCCACGGCCGCGAGCCCGCCGCGGCAGGTCTACTTCTGGGACTTCATCGACGGCTACGCGGGCAGCGCCAAGGAAGATCCGCTGCAGGCGCTTGAGTTCGTGCGCACGCGCCCGGCGAGCACGCCCGCGGTGTTCGTGCTGCGGGATTTTCACCGCTTTCTCGAGGACGTGCGCGTGAGCCGCATGCTGCGCAATCTGCTGCGCGGCTTGCGCGCCGAGCGCAAGACGGTGGTGCTGCTGTCGAGCGTGCTCAAGGTGCCGCACGAGCTCGCCGAGGAGGTCACGATTCTGGACTTTCCGCTGCCGACCGAAGCCGAAATCGCCCGTGAGATGACCCTCGCGCTCGACGAGAGCTGCGTGCGGCTGGACGCCGGCGCGCGCGAGGCGCTCGTCAAAGCCTGCCAGGGCCTCACGATGGCGCGCATCCGGCAGGTGCTCGGCAAGGCGATCGCGCAAGACGGCGTGCTCGACGAGGCGGACATCGCGCTGGTGCTCGAGGAGAAGAAGCAGAAGATTCGCCAGACCGAGCTGTTGGAGTTCTATCCCAGCTCGGAGAACCTCGCGGACATCGGCGGGCTCGACAACCTCAAGAAGTGGCTCTCCGTGCGCAGCGCGGCTTTCTCCGAGCGCGCGCGGCGCTACGGATTGCCGAATCCCAAGGGCCTGCTGCTCGTGGGCATTCAGGGCACGGGCAAGTCGCTCTCGGCCAAGGCGATCGCCCAGGCCTGGCGGCTGCCGCTGCTGCGCCTCGACGTCGGCCGGCTGATGGGCTCGCTGGTCGGCGAGTCCGAGGGCAAGGCGCGCGAGATGATCCGCCTCGCCGAGGCGATGGCGCCGGCCGTGCTGTGGATGGACGAGATCGACAAGGCCTTCGGCGCCGTGGGCCACGCGGGCGACGCGGGCACCTCGAGCCGAGTGCTCTCGACGCTGATCACCTGGATGCAGGAGAAGACCGCGCCGGTGTTCGTGGTGGCGACGGCCAACAACGTCGAGGTGCTGCCGCCCGAGCTTTTACGCAAGGGGCGCTTCGACGAGATCTTCTTCGTGGGCTTGCCGAGCGATCGCGAGCGGCGCGAGATCTTCGAGGTTCACCTCAAGCGCGTGCGCGGCCACCAGCTGCGCGCCTACAATCTGGACCGCCTGGTCGCCGTCTCGGCGGGCTTTTCGGGCGCCGAGATCGCCCAGGCGATCACCGACGCGATGCACGAGGCCTTCGCCGAGGAGCGCGAGTTCACGACCGAGGACCTGGTCAACGTCCTGCGCGGCGCGGTGCCGCTCTCGCGCACGGCCGAGGAGCAGGTCGAGCGCTTGAAGCGCTGGGCCGCCGGCGGCCGCGCAAGGCCGGCCTCGGTCGAGGAGCTGCGAGCGGCGCGGCGCGTCGAGCCCGAAG
>DATNPP010000361.1:0-1774 GCA_036703175.1 Oscillatoriaceae cyanobacterium | reverse complement strand
GGCCATCACGATCACGAACGCGCGGCGCATGGAGCGCTACAAGCACGGCTACGCCGAGCTCGAGTGCCTGCACCGTCTGGCGCTCGCCACGCTCGGCGCCCGCACGCTCGACGGATTGATGGGCCCGATTGCCGTCGAGGCGGCCGCGCTCGCGGGCGCGGAGCGCACGGTGCTGCTGTTGGGCGACGACCTCGATTGCCGTGGCGCCTACGACGCCGGCGGCCGGGCGATCGCCGAGGCCGCCGACGTCAGCCACAGCATCGCGCGCTGGGTCTACGAGAACGGCGAGCCGCTGCATCTGCTCGACGCCCAATCGGACGACACCTTCCAGGTGCAAAAGAGCGTCATGGCGCTCGGCTTGCGCACGGTGCTGGCGGTGCCGGTCGCGCATGCGGGGCGCCGCGTCGGCGTGCTCTATTTGGACAACCAGCGCATCGTCGAGGTCTCGCCGCAAGCGCTGCACACGCTCGCGCGCGTCGGCGAGCTGGTCGGGGCCTACTTGTCGCGCGCCGACGCCTGAAACGCGGCCGCGCTTCGACGCGCGCCGGACGGTTTCGAGCAAATTGGCCATCTTGTCTGTGCGTCTGGGCGAAGCCCAGACGTACGGCGGCCTGCTAGGCTTTGCCTGGGATCCGCCGCCTGAACGCACGGAAAGATGTAGCCTATGCGAAATCGCGCCACCACCTGCGCTACGATCGTTCTCACGTCGCTCGTGTTGACCGCCTGTGGCCTCAAGACGCCGCCCGACGCGCCCGTGACGCGTGCGCCGACGCCGAGCCCCGGGCTCGCGCCGATGGTGCTGCCCACGGCGACCGACATGCCCAGCCCGACGTCGAGCCCGAGCCCGACGACGGGGCGCTACATTCAGGATTTCGAGGCGCTGTCCGTCGGCGCCAAGCCGGCCGACTTCGTCGACGTGGCGAGCGAAACGAGCGTGCCGAGCTGGGTGTACCAGGGCAACTGGCACGTCGCCACGGACGAGACCGGCAACCATGTGCTGCTGCACGACGCGGCGCGCCAGCAGCCCGCCTTGAGCTTCTATCGCTACCGTGGCGACGCCCTCGGCTTGCCGAACGGCCAGATGCCCCCCGTTTACTACGCCGAGGCCGTGATGCGGCCGATCTCGAGCCCCAACAACTACCCGCCCACGGGCGATCAAGGCGTGCAGTTCTACTACCTCTCGGTGGACACCTATTTGGAGGTCGTGATCAAGCCGACGCAGCTCGAAATCTGGCAGGCCGAGGGCGCCGCGCCCAAGAGCACGCAGGGCTGGACACGCTTGTGGGCCGAGGATCTCACGACGAACGGCGGCGATCGCCGCCGCATCGGGGCCCTGGTGAACGTGCCGGCCGGCACCTTCACGGCCTACCTGGACGGCAAGCCGCTGCACACGGTCAAAAGCGACCTGCTCAAGCCGCAGCCGTCGTGGATCACGCTGCGCGCCATCGGCAACGTGGTCAGCTTCGACAATCTGCTGATCGAGAAGCGCTGACGGCCGTTTGGCCGAATCGCGGCGCCCGGAACATTTCCGGGCGCCGTTCGTCTATGCACGGAGGAGGCCGGAAGCGGCTTTGCTCACAGATTATGTTCGATCCCTGTGATATAATCCTGATATTTCCTGGCTTTTCGCCCCTCGACCCCGACTCCAAGAAGGAAGCTTGCCGGCATGAACTTCGTCAACCTGATTTTGGCGGGCGGCTGGATGATGATTCCCATCTTCATCGCCTCGCTCGTCACGATTGCCCTGATCATCGACTACTCCTGGACCGTCAAT
>DATNPP010000360.1:0-4746 GCA_036703175.1 Oscillatoriaceae cyanobacterium | reverse complement strand
GTCGCACGCGGCCGAGAGCGAGACGCTCGCGCGCTCGGTGCCGGACAACGGCGGCGTGTACATGGTGCCGGCCTTCGTGGGCCTGGGCGCGCCCTACTGGGACGCGTTCGCGCGCGGCGCGCTGCTGGGCTTGACGCGCGGCTCGAACCGGGGGCACATCGCCCGCGCGGCGTTGGAGGCGATCGCCTACCAGACCAAGGACATCCTCGACGCGATGGCCCGCGACGCCGGCCGGCCGCTTCACGCGCTGAAAGTCGACGGCGGCGCGTCGGCGAACGACTTTCTGATGCAGTTCCAATCCGATCTGCTCAACACGCCGCTGGTGCGCCAGAACAACGTGGAGAGCACGGCCTGGGGCGCCGCCGCCATGGCGGGCCTGACGCTCGGCGTCTGGCAAGACCAAGCCGAGCTCGCGGGTCTGCAGGCGGGCGATCGCCGCTTCGAGCCGGCCATGGACGCGGCGAGCCGTGACGCGCTCTACGCGGGCTGGCAGAAGGCCGTGGCGCGCTCGCAGCACTGGATCGACACCGAGAAGGCGCCTTCGCTGCGTTAATTCTGTCCCGGCAGCGTCTCGAGCTCGGATTCGTCCTGCGGGCTGCTCACCGGCTGCGGGCTCTGAACGAGCTTGTGCGTCGGCGTCGCGAGCCACTGGGTGTGCACGACGCCGGCGTGGCGCCGGATCGAGGGCAGCGGCACGGGCGTCGGCGCGTGTGAGAAAACCGGCGCGGGCGTCGCGACGACCGGCGGGGTCGGCGGCGGCAGCGGCGTCGGCGTGGGCAGCGGGCTCGGGGCCTCGGTCGGCGCTTCACTCGGCGTGTCGGCGGGCGTCGGCGTCGCGTCGTGCATCGCTCGCGCCGGCGCGAGCGTGATGTAGAGGTGCGCGCCGGTCTGCTGCACGGCGATCAGCGGCTCTTTCTCCGTGGCCGTCTCCATCACGATGCGCACCATCGGCGGAAAGACCTGGAACTGCGAGACGCGCACGCGCTTGACCATCGTGTCGAACACCGTGAGCTCGCGGTTCTTCGTCATCAGCGTGGCGGTGGGCACGTCGACGACCAATCGCGGCGGCGATTTCAGGCTGAGCGTGCTGATCGTGACCGGGCCCGAGATGTCGAGCACCAGGCTGTGGCGATCGCGCTGGTAGGCGATGTTCGTGATCGTCACGGGGCCGTCGGCGCGCGCGGGCGTGGGCCCGAGCACGAGCGCCAGGATCAGCGAGACACCGGCGAGGCGAAGGAAACCGCGGTGGAGCATCATATCGGGATTATACCCGCGACGCGCCGCGAACGCGTGGCCGTTCGTCACGTTCGCGCCTCGCGCGCGGAAAATTCGCACCGAGCGGGCGGAACAAACGCGGCGAACCCGGTCCACGCAGTGAGATCAGCCCGCCCGCTTCCCGTTGACACCCCCGAAGGCCCGTGATATATTGTCAGAGTCTTGAGCATCCGCTTAAGACAAGGTCAAGAGACGTCAAACTCTCGCGATCACAAAAGTGGGGGCCTTTAGCTCAGTTGGTAGAGCAGCTGACTCTTAATCAGCGGGTCCCGAGTTCGAGCCTCGGAGGGCCCACTTTTTCGGACGGACGGGGCGTTGCCC
Organism: Oscillatoriaceae cyanobacterium; assembly: GCA_036703175.1. Taxonomy (GTDB): domain Bacteria; phylum Cyanobacteriota; class Sericytochromatia; order S15B-MN24; family JAQBPE01; genus DATNPP01. The sequence goes on along the minus strand of DATNPP010000360.1, from coordinate 3,150 downwards.
CGTCCAAGTTCTAAGAACAATTCCTGGGCAGGTGCCTGAGTGGCTGAAAGGGCATTCCTGGAAAGAATGTAGGCGGTGTCAAATCGTCTCGGGGGTTCGAATCCCCCCCTGCCCGCTCCGATCGTTTTTCTGCGTTGGTCCTGCACATAGATGCAGGGCCTTTGTTTAGTATGGTTGACAGGGACGGCTATACCAGCGTCCGGCGAATCTGTACGTGCGGTGGGCCAGTGCGCTGACGGCAGCGGCAGGCAAGCGTTTTCAAATCTGCAATCAAGGGAAAGAATACCTGGCTGAAAGACAAGGAGCCGCGATCGCCCCGATGCCGCTGAACACGCCAGAAGAAAAGAAGCGATTTATCGATGCCTTCACCCGTAAGGCCAGGCGGAACCTCCGGGAAGCAGCCGCCGCACTTATCGTCGTAGAGAATGGCGATGCACTTTTGAGCGAAGAGCGGTACAAATCTGCGGCGACACGTGCCTACTATGCGCTTTATCAGGCAGCCAACGCATGGATGGCCTACAAGGGCGGGTATCCCAACATCGAACAAAGGCGGAACAACTGGAGCCATGAATCGGTCGCCGAGAGTTGGGGCAAGATCCTGGTAGAAATTCACGATGATTTTGGTGTTGAGTCTGAATATGATGGTGACAGGCTCTTCATGGTCCTGAAGACCTTGCGAGTCAAGATTGATTATGGGGTCTCTACAGCGCCCTCGCTTCAGGACGTGAAGATTGCTGTCGAAACATCCCAGAGGGCAACGGGCTGGATCTTGAAAGCCCTGGAACGGGCCGACGAGAAGGTTAGCGCGAGAGGACATGCAAGATGACAACTGAATCGAGCGTTGCGGGGCGCCTCCCTGCGGGCTTTCAGGATACAGATGCGACCCCTCGCCAGACGGATGCGATAACGATATTTGTCGAGCGGGCCAGGGCTGAAGTTCCGAACGTTCAGCTTGTGGGCTCTCGTCGTACCTCCTCAGGTCACATTAAGATCGTCGTCGAGTTTCCTGATGGGGATTGCTGGGAGTCTCTTCACAGGCTTGCCGGGATCGTAAACGACGTCCATCAAGCAACTGGCGTATTCCTGAATCTCGACTGATCACGCGCGCCAGACTGAGTGCCAGTCGCACACCGCTCGCAAAACGATAGAATTTTCGAAAGGCCCCGGCACAGGTTGCCGGGGCCTGGGCCTTTGAGGGCCGAAAATCACCTAGGAGGGCTTCTCCTTCAGCCACGAGCCACCCTCATTCGCTATTTCAAAAGCTGATCTGAACCAGTGTATGCAACCTGAGGAGCGCGACAAGGCGATTCTCGGTTCAGCCAGTTCGCACTTCTACACCACTATCCGGGACACAACCTCGTTCGCAACCGCCGTCTCCGCGATCGGCATGGGCGCATCCAGGCTAGTGGCTTCGCTCCCGGCGTCGCGCCCGGTCTGCCATTCGAACGCCTGGCGAATCAACGGCATCACGTTGTCGATGTCCTGGATGCTCGAGACCCCGGTCTCGACGTCGCCGTTGCCCCACCGCCCGATATTCGATATGTCGGTGCAGAGACTCAGCGGGTCCTGTATAGCTCCGAACGGCATGTTCAACGAGAGGCGTAGGCGGCGCTTCTGCGGAACGACGTCGACGAAGTTCGTATCCGCCTTGAACGCGATGTAGAGCTTTTTCTTTTCCTCGCGTACTTCGGCGTCGAGATTGAGGATCCGCTTGCGAAGCTCCTCGTACGTCTCCAATACGGGGCCGGTTAGATGTTCGTACGTGGGCTCGGCGACATGCAAATCGAGCAACTGCTCCGCCAGAGCCGGTAAGTGCCACTTCTTGGAGAGGCTCGCCGACCAGTCACCAAAGACCTCAGCGGCTCGGGCGAGGGCGGCGTGCCAGGCGTCGCGGAAACTGGTTGGCAGAGGGAGCTCCGGCCGCCATGTGAACGTCACCAGCTTGATTGGACGTCCGCCGGTCCATTGGCCCTCCATCGTCGTTCGCGTGTGGACATCGAGCGTCTCCCAGCGCGTTTGGTCGTCGGCGTCGACCAGGAAGGTGGCCTCGATGCCGTCCTTGGTGCGCCGGAACCGCAGGGCTACCCAGGCGCCGATCACGAGGGTGAGCTTGCGCCCCTCGCGAAACGAAATCGAAGTGAGCCGCTGAACGCTGGCGGGATCGAGGCCAGCGATCGCTTCCTGAAAGAGCGCCCGGGCGCCTGCCAGCTCTTCATCGGTGTAGAAGACCTCGGCCAGCAAATCCTGGGTATTGGCGCTGCCGCTTGGCCGCACCAGCTGCACCTTCGGTACCGGCCACACGGCGACCGCCTTCTCGGCGAGGCGTTCGGCCCGCTCGCGCAGCGCTTGCTCGTTCCAATGGTCGAGTTTCGCCAAGTCGTGATTCAGCCGGATTGGGCTGTCCTTGAACCCGCCTTCCATGTCGCACTTCTGCTGGAAGGGGCGATCGCTCAGCTCGGAGTTGTAGCCGGTGAGGGTCAGGTTGCCCAGAGTGTGCAGCCAGCGCTCCTGGACGGCCTTCCAGTCGGGCCCCAGCTCGTCACGCCAGACCTTTGAAAGGTTGGCGTTCTGTGGCATGATGTGCTCGATCGTGTAGCTCTCGACGTCGACGGGCTCCTTGCGGCCGTGGTTTTCCAGCTTGCACAGCAGATAGTTGCGGCTGCGGAAGTTGTAGACGTCCTTCACCACGAGCTCGCGGCGGAACTCCTCGTCCCCGGGCATCCGCACGTTGCCTTCCTTGCTCATCACGGCCTCCTGGATGCTTTCCAGATAGGCTGAGCGGTCGATCTCGCGCCCCAGCGTGGCGAAGGTCTTGTTCATCGAGTTCGTCGCGATGCCGCAGATAGCCCGGCGGAACACATACGTCTCGACCAGGCGCAGAATTGCGAGCAGGTCGTCCCGCCCCAGCCGACCGGCCGTATAGTCGTCGTAGACCTCCATCAAGAAGGGGTAGGCGACGTCGACCTTGAGCGTGTTGATGTCGCGGATGGCCCGCTTCAGCTCGGGATCCTGCTCGCCGTCGAAGGCCAGCTTCACGAAGAGCTTGGCGAAGCGATAAACATCTGCCACCAAGTCCTCCACGCTGGTCTCGCGGAGCCGCCCGGCGTACGCCTTGAAGCTCGCGTAGACCTCGTTGATGTTGGGGATCTG
>DATNPP010000318.1:0-6424 GCA_036703175.1 Oscillatoriaceae cyanobacterium | reverse complement strand
GAGGCGCTGCCCGAGCGCCCGCGCGTGGTCGCCACGCCGGGAGCCTGAGCATGCCGGAGGTCATGGACACGCGACCAGAAACCGGCCTGCCGGTCTCGATCGTCATTCCGGTCTACAATCAGGTCGAATTCACGCGGACTTGCCTGCTCGCGCTCAGCCACCACACGCCCGGAGCGCTTTACGAGCTCATCGTGGTCGACAACGCCTCGACGGACGGCACGCAGGCCCTATTGGCCAATGTCGCGGGCAGTTTTCGCGTGGTTCGAAACGATCGCAATCTGGGCTTCGCACGCGCCTGCAATCAAGGCGCACGACTCGCGCGCGGCGAGCACGTGCTCTTTCTCAACAACGATACGGCGCCCCTGGCGGGCTGGCTCGAGGCGCTGCTGCGCGAGCTCGACGCGCCGGACGTGGGCGTGGTCGGCGCCAAACTGCTCTATCCGCAGACCGGATTGGTGCAGCATGCGGGCATGGCGATCGCCGTCGAGGACACCTTGCCGGTGCATCTGTTTCGGCACATGGATCCTCGATTGCCGCCGGTCGATGAGTCCCGCGACTTCGAGATGGTCACGGGGGCTTGTATGCTGATTCGGCGCGCGCTGTTCGAGCGATTGGGCGGGTTCGACGAAGGCTATCTCAACGGCTTCGAGGACGTGGACTTGTGCCTGCGCGTGCGCGAGGCCGGGTATCGCGTGCGCTACGCGCCGCAAAGCGTGGTGTACCACTGCGAAGGCACCTCCGAGGGCCGCTTCGATTACAATCAGGCGAATTACGAGCGTTTCAAGGCCCGTTGGCAGGGGTGCTTCGATGCGGCGGGACGCTTGCGTCGTGAAGTGGCGGCTGAAGCACGCAAGGTTCCGCTTGCGATTCACGCACCGATCTTCGCGCTGGGTGCCTGCGGCGAGGAGGCGCGTCTTCTCGCACCCAATTTAGGGGGGAACCTTGCGGTTTGCGACACGGGCCCACATTCGGCGATTCTGCATCGGCAAATTGGCGCTCGCGAGGCGGCTGCGCTTGAATCGCTCGGCAGTGGGGAGATCGCGTCCGCAAAGGTGCACTTGCACGTCGGCTCGCTCGAGGCGATCGTACCCGCCCCTGGCGGTTACCAGATCGCGCGCACCAGCTTTGAAACGGCGCATCTGTTGCCCGAACAGGTAACAAAGTGCAATCAAATGAACGAGATTTGGTTGCCAACGGGCGCCCAAGTAGCGGCCTGTGTACGCGCTGGCGTTCGCGCACGCCTCGTCAAGATTCCGCTCGGTATCGACACCGAGCGCTTCAAGCCGGGGCTCGATCCCCTGCCCTTGCCGATGAGCGGTCTGCCGATATTCCTGGGCGTGGGCGAGTGGAGCGCGCGCAAGGGTTGGGATTTGCTGCTCGCGGCTTGGGCGCGCGCGTTTTCATCGACCGATCGGGTCTGCCTGTTATTGCGCGTTCATCCGGCTGGGCATACAGACAATCCCTACCTCGGCTCGGAGATCGCCATCGAGATCGAACGCGCGTTGGCGATGCTGGGAGTTGATCGCGGCCGGATGGCACCGATCGCGCATTTGCCCGAGCAACTAGCGCCTGCGGCGATGCCTCATCTCTATGCGGCGGCGCAGGCGCTCGTGTGCTCTGCACGTGAAACGCGTTGGGGCCGGTCCGTTCTCGAGGCTAAGGCGTGCGGTTTGCCGGTGCTCGCATTGCGAGACGGGGATGTTGAGTCTTTGGCTGAATCGATGCGTCGTATTGCGGGCGAGGAATCGAACAGGTCGCGTGCGCTGGAGACTCCGCCGGCGCATGAGTCCGTTCTTGCGCTCATGCGCCAGCGGCTCGACGCGCTCGTCAAAGCTTGAGCCTCCTCAAGCCCGAGCGTCCGGCGTTCGATAAATTAGGTGGTCCGCTGCCTTCAGGAGATTTCGCAAATGGCCGGGTTTGCTCCAGATGTCATGCTCAATTGGCTCTGCCGGTATTTGTCCCTGCGCGACGTGTTGCAAGGAGATGCGCTCGAGAGCCTGCTTGAAGTCGGCTCGGGCCCCAAAGGACTTGGATGTGTCGTTTCGAACCGGTTCGTGGGCGTGGACGTGGCATTTGCTCAGGAGCCATCGCCGCCGATGCTACCAATCGTCTACGGTGGAACGCGATTGCCGTTCAAACCCGGGGCATTCCACACGGTCGTGAGCATGGATGCCATGGAGCACGTGCCGCCTGCGGCCCGAGCAGGATTTCTTCTGGAGATGACCCGCGTGAGTGCGTCACGCGTGATCATCGGCTGCCCTGTCGATTTGGTAGGGGCCGCCGCCGATCGCTTCTTTCAGGATCTCTATCGGGCGATGAACCGGCCCGCTCCTGATTGGCTCTACGAACATCAGGAACTCGGGCTGCCCGCTTCGCGCGATCTTGAGCGCCTTTACGCAGCGCTGCCGGGCTGGCGTTGCACCGAGTTGTCCACGCCGGGTGCCTTGCCTGCACTGCTGCTCATTCTCGCGGATCATTTGCCTGGAATGGCGCCCTGGATTCAGTCCGCGCTACAGGACGAGCCAGAAAAGTTGGAGGCTTGGATTCGGGCCGGCGACTTTGGTCCGAAGATTCGTCGCGTGTACCTGCTCGAGCGGCTCGATCAGGCTTGCCCACTGGTTCATATGGAAAAAGTCGACACGCTGGTCTCGGCGTTCGACTGTCCGGACTGCGAGGGTGATCTGGAGAACCCCGCCAGCGGATTGGTCTGCTCGAGGTGCGGACGGCAGTTTAGTAGTGATGCTCAAGGGGTTTGGTCGTTTCGCCCGACACCGGCGACGCGCGTGCCGGCCCCGCCGGTGGTGTTTGATCTTGCACCCCAGTGGTTGCAAGACGAGGCGTGGGTGCCCCTGGTCCACAACTATCTGCAGGCGTTTTCCGTTGACGACGAGGTTGTCCTCTGGATACGCGTCGACACGAACGTCCTGTCAATACAAGAAGCGCTCGAGTTGTTGGCACCGATCATCGTCCCTTACGGCGAGCTTCCTTTCGCAACGCTCGAACTGGCCGAACACGCCTCTCCTCTGCCACCAGGGCGCGTGATCCCGCTGCCTGCGGGAGGCGAAGAAGTGCTTGCCTGGGAGCCGGACAAATTCCGTCTCGTACGCCTGATGTCACCGGCTTCACCGGTGCTCGCCCAGTAGGTTCAGATGCCGCTAGAGTCACCCGAGCAGACCGTGCAGCGCCTGCTGCGCAACAAATCCATTCTCGATACCGTCGGCGTGATGCGGAGTCGGCTCCTGATCGCGCGCGATCGACAGGCGCATCCAGACATCTGGAGCGATCCGAATCCGCTCGTGAGCGTGCGTATTTGCACGTACCAACGCCCCAACGAGCTGGTCGAGCGTGCGATCGCATCGGTGCTGCGCCAAACGTACCAGAATTTCGAGATCGTCGTCGTCGGGGACCATGCGGTGCCGGAGACGGCCGAGGCGCTCGCACAGATCGACGATCCCCGCATTCGTTATCTCAACCTTCCAGAACGGCCAATCTATCCCCGCGGCATGCGCCACTTCTGGTTCGTCGCGGGGGTCGCCGCAGCCTTGAAAGCATTGGAGTTGGTGCGCGGGGACTGGATCACGCATCTCGACGACGACGACGAGTTTCCGCCGGACCACATCGAGGTCCTGCTCGCAGAGGCCCGGGAACACAAGCTGGAAATGGTGTACGGAGTTTCTGAGTATCAGTTGGCGGACGATTCCTGGGCGCGTGTTGGGGAATGGCCGCCGCGCTGCGGAGGCATCTGCAACGGAGCCGTGCTTTACAGCCGTCGCGCATCCGTCGTTTCCTATGATCCTTATTGTTGGATAATCGATGAGCCGGGCGACTGGAACCAGTGGAAGCGGATGCATCTTGCGGGTGTTCGAATGGGGTTTGTCAATCGGATCGTCTTTCGCCATTACAAAGAGTTCAGCATGCGGAGTCCTGAAGCAACGCGGGAGATCCATCGCCCGAGATTCCCGCAGGAAATCTTGGATGACCTCGCACATGTCGGCGCAGAGCATCTCTTGACGATGTGTTGAGCGAGCCATGACAATCGAAGCCTCGGGATATCTTCATGCGGCATACGCACGTAGCCTTTCCGAGTTCGCCCAGCCACGCCGGCTCCCGCAAAGCCAGGGGTGGTTGTTGTTGCGCACGATACCCGGCACCGCGTATTCCGACGCGATGGGGCCCTATCCCTTGTTTGCCTGCAAGGAATGGGGCGCACTGGAAACCGATCTTGCCGATCTCGGTCGCGAAATTGTTTCTCTGGTCCTGATCACCGATCCCTTCGGCGCTCACTCGCCGTCGCTGTTGCAGCGCTGCTTTCCAGACGTGATGCGGCCGTTCAAGGAACATTACGTCGCCGATTTGGCTGAGCCTTGGGAACGCTTCACGGCCTCCGACCACTTGCGCAAAGCTCGAAAGGCGTTGTCGCGGCTGCGCGTCGAGACGTGCGAACGTCCGGAGGATTGCCTGGACGAGTGGGATTCGCTCTACGACAATCTGATCGCACGCCACAAAATCCAGGGGCTGCGGGCATTCTCGCGCAGCGCCTTTGCCCAACAACTCGCCGTGCCCGGCATGGTGCTGCATCGTGCCAGGTGCGGCGACGAAACGGTCGGCATGGTCCTTTGGTACGTTCAGGGGGACGTCGCCTACTATCACCTGGGTGCCTATGCACCCCTTGGGTACGAAATCGGTGCCTCGTTCGCCCTGTTTGCGCATGCCATGCAAAGCTTCAGCGCGACGCTGCGTTGGCTCGACTTGGGTGCCGGGGCCGGCCTCGCGAGCGACGGAACGGACGGGCTGAGCCGCTTCAAACGCGGTTGGACCAATCGAACGCTTCCGGCGTATCTGTGCGGCCGTGTATTCGATCGCGACCGCTATCAAGAACTCGTTCGGGCGCGAGGGGGACCTTCAAGTGACTTCTTTCCTGCCTACCGGGACGGCGTTTCCGGATAGCAGAATTGGGGGCGACGTCGCGCGGCAACGGGGATAAACGAGGCCTCGCGGGTACAGGTCAATTACACGCAAAGTGGCGATCGGGGCGGCGGAACGCCGAAAAGAGGGCACGCCCGGCATGCTGAAATCTCGCATTGATGATCTGGCGATCTTCGGCGGCGCTCCCGCGTTTGCCGATAGCCTGCACGTCGGGCGCCCCAACTTCGGCGATCGCGACACGTTGATGGCACGCATCAACGAGATGCTCGATCGGCGTTGGCTCTCGAACTCAGGGCCCTTCGAGCAGGAATTCGAACGCCGCGTCGCCGAAATCGCCGGGGTCAAGCATGCGATCGCCATGTGCAACGGCACGGTGGCGCTCGAGATTGCGATTCGAGGCCTCGATCTCAAAGGCGAAGTCATCGTGCCTTCGTTCACGTTCGTGGCGACGGCGCATGCCCTTCAGTGGCAGGAGATCACGCCGGTCTTCGCCGACATCGATCCGGAAAGTTACACCCTCGATCCCGCTTCGGTCGAACGCCTGATCACGCCGCGGACGACAGGCATTGTCGGCGTGCACGTTTTCGGGCGCGCTTGCGACGTCGAAGCCCTCGCCGCGATCGCCCGCCGACATCGTCTCAAGCTGCTGTTCGACGCCGCTCATGCCTTTGGCGCGAGCCATCGTGGCGCGCCAATCGGCTCGTTCGGCGACGCCGAGGTCTTTTCGTTTCACGCCACCAAGTTCGTAAACGCCTTCGAGGGTGGGGCGATCGTCACCAACGATGATGCCCTTGCGCAGAAGGTTCGCTGGATGAAGAACTTCGGCTTTTCAACCTACGATCAGGTGGACTATCTGGGTATCAACGGCAAAATGACCGAGATATCCGCGGCGATGGGGCTCACTTCGCTGGAGGCGATCGCGGGCTTCGTCGAAGTCAATCGGGCCAACTACGGGCGTTATCGCGCAAGGTTGGCTGACCTGCCGGGCGTTCGCTTGATCGCGTACGATACAGCCGAACGCAACAATTACCAGTACGTCATTCTCGAGGTCGACGAAGCGCGTGCGGGCCTCGGGCGGGACGCGCTCGTGGCGTTGCTGCACGCCGAGAATATTCTGGCCCGCCGCTATTTCTATCCCGGGTGCCATCAGATGGAGCCTTATCGCTCCTACTTTCCGCATGCCGGAATGCTTCTGCCGAACACGAACCGCCTTTGTTCGCGCGTGCTGGCACTGCCGACGGGGACGGCCGTGGAGCCCGAGGCGATCGACCGGGTCTGCGACATCGTGCGCTTCGCGCTGGCCAACGGACCGGCGATAACTGAGCGTTTCGCGCAGACGGAACGTACGAGCGTCGTGCCCGAGGCCTCCAACACGGTCGGTCGACTCCGAAGCTAGAGCGTGGCGGCGCTCGACGCCATGTGGAACATCATTTGGCGCACGAGTTGCTCACTCGTTTCGTCGGCCTGCTTCTTCAGCTTGGGGGCCGGTACCGGCCAA
>DATNPP010000267.1:0-4406 GCA_036703175.1 Oscillatoriaceae cyanobacterium | reverse complement strand
GCTGGATCGCGACGCGGTCGCGCCGGGTGAGACCGCGCCGGCGCAGCTGGTGCTCGAGAAGCCCGTGGTCGCCGAGTACGGCGATCGCTTCGTGCTGCGCCTCTACAGCCCGGCGCGGCTGATCGGCGGCGGCTGCGTGATGCATCCGGATCCCGCGAAGCACAAGCGCAAGCACGCGGGGACCCTGGCCGCGCTCGAGCACCTGCAAGAAGGCGATCCGATAGGCGCGATGGCCGAGGCGCTGCGGCACGCGGGGCGCGCGCCGCTTTCTAAGGGCACGCTGCTGGGCTACGTGCCGGGCGGGCGCCACGAGGAGGCGATCGCCTGGCTCGAAGCCAACGCTTTCGCCGTCGAGGGCGGCTACCTGCACGGCGAGAGCGCGCAGGCGATCGCGCACGAAATCACGCAAGCCCTCGGCAAGTACCACCAGGCCATGGCCTGGCGGCTGGGGCTCACGCGCGAGGAGTTGGCGCAGCGCACCCGCTTGCCGCTGGGCATCGTGAGCAAGGTTGCGGCGAGTTTGGTCACGCGCGGCGAGCTGCGGCAGCACGGGCGCTGTTTCGCGCTGGCGAGCCACACGCGCCGATTGCCGGCGGAGATTGCCAGGGCCGAGTCGGGGATTCTCACGGCGCTCGCCGAGGCGCCGCTCGCGGACAAGGACGACTTCGCCGCGCTCGGCGCCGGCGACAAGCTGGGCGCGCTGCTGGACGACCTCGTCGAAGCCGGCAAGCTGCTGCGCATCTCGGGCGGCGTGTACGCGGCCGCCCCCCGCCTCGCCGAGATGAAGGCCAGGCTGCAAGCCGAGTTCGCGGGCAATCAGCCTTTCACCGCCTCGCAGGCGCGCGAGTTGCTCGCGACCAATCGCAAGTACGTGATTCCCTTTCTGGAGTTTCTGGATTCGCAGGGCATCACCAAGCGCCAGGGCGACGTGCGGGTGGTGATTGGAACCTGAAGCGGCGGATTCGTCCGTGAGTCGTACGGGTAGGAGAAGGAATCCTCGCTTGCCAGGCTAGCAAAGCCGGTCGGGGGATTCTCGCCACCAGAAAGGACGGTTCCGAATGCCGTGTCCTGCGTGCGGCGCAACGCCGACGCCCGAGGCCCTCACGTGCAATTGCGGTGAGATGATCGTCACCGTTCCGAAGGCGGACGAGGCGACGAGCCAGGTGGAGCGCCTGTCGTTTCACGGCCGAGGCGGCGACCTGTTTCGTCTGTTGATCAAGAATCTGCTGTTGACGATCGTCACCATCGGCATCTATTCCTTCTGGGCGAAGACGGATTTCCGCCGGTACATGCACAGCCAACTCGAGTTGCAGGGCGATCGCTTCGCCTACCACGGCACGGCCCGCGAGCTGTTGATCGGGCGTTTGAAAGCGCTCGCTTACATCCTGCTGCCGCTGTTCGTCCTGCGCATGGTCGCGATGCTCGCGAACAATCTGGGGCTTCGGATCGCGCTTTACGCCGTGATCATCCTGCTTCCGTTCGCGATTCTTCCGCTCGCGATCACGGGCTCGCTGCGCTACCGCCTCGGACGCACGTCCTGGCACGGCATTCGCTTCTCGTTCCGCGGCCGGGCGCGCGATCTGTACCAGGTCTTCGTGCCGAACGCGTTGCTCACGCTCGTGACCTTCGGCTTCTACTTGCCGGTCGCCTGGGTGCGAATGGCGAACTTTTTGGCCTCGAACGTCTACTTCGGCAACACGCCGTTGGAATTCGAGGGCAAGGCGGCGGCAATCTACGGCGAGTACCTCGCCGGCATCTTCCTCAGCTACGCCACGCTGGGCATCTACGGCTTCTGGCTGCAGGCCCACCTGGAGCGATTCTTCTGGCAGAACACCTCGTTCGGCGGCACGCGCTTTCGTTCGACCCAGACGGGCGGCGGTTTGATGCGGCTGCGCCTCGTGAACTTCTTCTCGAGCGTGTTCACGCTCGGCTTCGCGTCGGCCTGGATTCAGGTGCGCACGGCGCGCTATCGCGCGGAGCATCTGGAGATAGTGGGCAAGCTGGACCTGCGCTCGGTCAAGCAGGAGATCCAGAAGGCCGGCGCGTTGGGCGATATGGTGGTGGACGGGTCGGATATGGACTTCTTCCTCGGCGTCTAGGGGATTCCCATGCAGGTCTGGCAGGCTTCTTACTACGACGGCCTTAGCGCCGAGCGCCACGACGTGACCGTGCACGCGCACGCCCTCGGATTGACGATCACGAAGGCCGACGGCACACGGCTCGAATGGTCTGCTGCGGAGCTGCGGCAGACCCAGGGGGACTTGCCCGGAGAGCCTTGCCGCCTCGAGCGTGCCGGGACGATCGGCGAGGCGCTCGTCGTGCGGGACGACGGCTTCGCCGCGGAATTGCGGCGCGTGGTGCCCGGCGCGAAAGTGAAGTCCGTGAACAAGTTGCCCGCCTGGCGGCTGGCGATCGCCGCGGTGCTCGTGGCCGGTTTCGTGGCGGCCGCCTACTTCTTCGCCGTTCCCGCGCTGGCGGATCAGCTCGTGCGCTTCGTGCCCGTGTCGTGGGAAGAGGCGCTCGGCGACCACGTCGTGAGCTCGATGAAGGAATCGGATTTTTGCCATGATCCCCGCATGCTCGGGGCGGTGCGGGAAATCGTGGACAAACTGATCGCCGCGGGACCGAAGACGCCCTATCACTACAAGGTCTACGTCTTCGACACGGAGCAAATCAACGCCTTCGCCGCCCCCGGCGGGGACATCGTCGTTTTCACCGGGCTGTTGAAACGGACGGACTCGCCCGAGGAATTGGCCGGCGTGTTGGCGCACGAGCTTCAACACGTGCAGCGGCGTCACACGACGCGGGCCCTCATTCGGGGTGCCTCGCTGAACCTCCTGATTTCCGCGATGACGGGTAGCGACACGGGGTTCGGCAAGGTGGTCGGCACGGCGGGCGACCTCGGCATGCTGCGCTACAGCCGCTCGGACGAGGCCGAGGCCGATCGGCGCGGCATGGAATTGCTCGAGGCCGCGAAGATCGATCCACACGGCATGGTGCGCTTTTTCAAGTTGCTGGAAAGCCGGGGGCTCGCCGGCCCGAAGAACTTGAATTTCTTGTCCGATCATCCGGACACCGAGGCGCGCATTCAGGTGTTGAGCCGAATGGCCGCCGAGGCCCACTACAAGCCGATACCCCTGCTGCCGGGCGTGGACTGGAACAAGATCAAAACCGGTTGCGGGCGACACCCGCGGCCCGACGACCCCACGGACTGATCAGGCGGGCAGTCGCTGGCCCACCAGTTCGCGCACCAGGCGGTTGTGGCGGCGAATCAGACCCTCGAGGTCGAAGCCCGGAAGCTGGCCGTTCTCGACGCGCAGCTCGCCGTTCACGACCACGTGGCGCGGCGGCGTGGGGTGACAGAGCAGCAGCGCGCCGACCGGGTCCTGCTCCACAGCGCCGGCGTACTCGATGCGATTGAGGTCGAAGATCGCCATGTCGGCGATCTTGCCGACGGAGAGCTCGCCCAGCTCGGGGCGGTGCAGCAGCTCGGCGCCGCCGCGCGTGGCGAGCTTGAGGGCCGCTTGCGGCGTCATCGAGCTCGCGCCGGTGCGCAGACGGGCCAGCAGCAGGGCCTGGCGGGCCTCGAGCAGCAGATTGTTGCCGTCGTTGCTGGCGGAGCCGTCCACCGCGAGGCCCACGCGCACGCCGCGCTCACGCATCTCGACGATGCGCGCGATGCCCGAGCCGAGGCGCATGTTCGAGCTGGGGCAGTGCGCGACGCCGGTGCCCGTCTTGGCGAGCAGATCGAGCTCGGCGTCGTTGAAGTGGATGCCGTGGGCGAGGTACACGTCCGGTCCCAGCCAGCCCATCGCCTCGAGGTAGCCCAGCGGGCGCATGCCCACCTTCTCCAGGCAGAAGGCTTCTTCGTCGAGCGTCTCGGCGAGGTGCGTGTGCAGCAGCAGGCCGTGACGGCGCGCCAGGTCGCGGCTCTGCTCCATCAGCTCGCGGGTGACGGAAAAAGGCGAGCAGGGCATCACTTCGATGCGCACCATGCCGCCCTCGCGGGCCTCGTGGTGCTTGGCTGCCGCCCGCTCCGTGTCGGCGAGAATCTCCTCGGGCGTCTGCACGACCGAGTCCGGCGGCAAGCCGCCTGCGCTCTCGCCGAGCGACATGCTGCCGCGGCCCGCGTGCAGCCGGATGCCCAGGCCCTGCGCGGCCTCGATGACGGCGTCGAGCGTGACGTCCGAGTGGCGCGGGAAGACGTAGAACATGTCCGAGGCGGTCGTGCAGCCCGAGAGCAGCAATTCGGCCAGCGAGACCTGCGAGGCGACGTGGACGGCCTCGGCGTTCATGCGCGCCCAGATGGGATACTGGGCCACCAGCCAGGGGAACAGCTCGGCGCTTTGCACCTCGGGCAGCACGCGCGTGAGCGTCTGGTAGAGGTGGTGGTGCGTGTTGACGAA
>DATNPP010000222.1:0-16518 GCA_036703175.1 Oscillatoriaceae cyanobacterium | reverse complement strand
GGTCGCCCCCTCTCCCAGCCTCAGCCCCTGAACAGGGCTTCGGCGTCCCTCTCCCACCCTCCGGGGGAGAGGGCAATGCGGCTGGCTACTTGGTCGGCAGCCAGACCTGCGCCTGCATCGGATCGAGGCGCACGCCCAAGTGCCCCCGATGCACCGTCGCGACCGCGTCGCTCAGCACCTCGTGCAGCCGCGTCCCCTCGGCGAACGGCACCGCCAGCGACGTCTCCTGGAAGCCGCCGCCGTTGTTCAGCACCACCAGCGCCCGATCGCCGCCTTTCTCGCGCGCGTAGGCCAGCAGATCCCCCTTCGCCGCAACCGTCCGCATCGACCCGTCGCGCAGCGCCGGATGGGCGTGGCGCAGCGCGATCAAGCGCTGGTAGTAGCCCCACAGGTCGTGGTTGTGATGCGCCGGGTTCCAATCGAAGCAGCGCCGGCAATCCGGGTCCTTGGCGCCTTGCATGCCGATCTCGTCGCCGTAGTAGATCACCGGCGCGCCGGGCGTGGTCATCTGGTAGGCCACGGCGAGCTTGAGCCGGTTCACCTCGCCGCCGCAATCCGTCAAAAAGCGCGCCGTGTCGTGCGAGTCGATCAAATTGAACATCACGGCGCTGATCGCCGGCGCGTAGTGCTCGCGCAACGCGGTCTCGCGCGCGTCGAACGCGCCCGCGTCGATCTTGCGCTGGGCGAAGAACTGCAACAGAGCGTCGCGCCAGGGGTAGTTCATCACGGCGTCGAACTGATCGCCCTGCAGCCAGCGATCGGCCGGCGTCCAGATCTCGCCGACGAGGTACGCGTTCGGATTGATCGCCTTGGCGCGCGCGCGGAAACCCCGCCAGAACGCGTCCGAATCGATCTCGTTCGGCACGTCGAGCCGCCAGCCGTCGATGCCCTGCTTGAGCCAGTAGGTCTCGACGCTGTAGATGTAGTTCGCGACCTCGGGGTTCTTGGCCACCTGCAGCTTGGGCAGATCCGCGATGCCCCACCAGGCCTCGTAGTTCGGCTTGGGGCTCGTCACGACCGGGTAGCCGTCGAAGTGGTACCAGTGCCAGTAGCGGCTTTTCGGGCCGTTGCGCACGCAGTCCTGAAAGAAGGGGTTCTGCACGCCGGTGTGGTTGAAGACGCCGTCGAGGATCACCTTGATGCCGAGCCGATGCGCGTCGTCCAGCAGCGACTTGAACTCGGCGTTGGTGCCGAAGTGCGGATCGATCTTCATGTAGTCCGTGGCGTTGTACTTGTGATTGGTCGTCGCTTCGAAGATCGGATTGAAGTAGATCGCATTCACGCCGAGCGACTTCAGATAGGGCAGATGCGCGCGGACGCCCGCGAGGTCGCCGCCCATGAAGTTGTCGATCGCCGGCCGGCTGCCCCAGGGCTGGACGTTCGGCGGATCGTTCTTGCGGTTGCCGTTCGCGAAGCGCTCGGGGAAGATCTGGTAGAACACCGCGTCGCGCACCCAGCCGGGCGTCACGACCGGCGGGGTCATCGCCTGGGCCGGTGCGCACGCCAACGCGGCGATCGCCGCCCCGAGAATCCAACGCTTCACAAAAGCCTCCTTGCCGCTACGGATCGCAAGGGCTATTTACCACAATTGCCCGCTTGCAGCGCCTCGACGAGCGCCTCGACGCGGCCCGGCCGGGCGAGCGCCCGGCGGCCGCTTCCGCAAGGTTCGAGTTGCCGAACGGCCGTGCCCGTCTGGCCTCAGAGGAGCTTGCGAATCGGGGCCACCACGTGCGTTCCGAGGAAGTTCATGATCTTGCCGTTGGTGCCGAAGGTGTCGAGCAACTGCACGCCGCCCGTGGTCGCCGAGGTGAGCAGCAGCGGCAATCCGAAGGGCGTGCTGAGCAAAAAGCAGGCCGCGATGCCGCTGCCGGTGCCCAGGACGCTGAACGAGGCGTTCGCGATCGCCGCGTTTTTGTCCTTTCCCTTGTCCTTGACCGCGTGGTACACGTCCATCGCCGTGAAGGGCACGCCGACGATCTGCGCGCCCCGGCTGACGACCTTGAAGGCCGTGCTCGCGCCATTCAGCGTCGGCTCGGCGGCTCTGTCGACGCGCGCCGCCGCCTCGGGTGAAATCTTGCCGGCCAGGCGCTGCAACTGCGCGCGTGCTTTGTCGATCGCCGCGTCGAGGGCGTCATGCTCGCCGTTGACAAGATTGGCGACCACGCGAATGCCGCGCGCGCCGTTGCTCGCCCCCTTGTAGACCATCGAACCCACGCGGGTGGAGTCCTGCGCGAAGCCCACGACGCTCGAGCCGTTGCTCAGGCCGTTCTCGGTGGACTGAATCACCTGCTTGGCGTTCGGATCCTGCTGCTTCGGGGCAGTGGTCGGTTGTGAATTCGTGACGGGCAGCATGCGACTCTCCAACTTGATCGGAAATATCGCCCACGCGCGTGCCCGAGTTGCGTACCTTAACGCCGAATTAACGCGGGCTTCAGGCTACCCGTGAAGCGCGGCCCAGACGCCTAGCACGACGATCGGCGGCATCAGCCAGAGGCTGGTGCGCAAATACTCGCCCCAGCCGATGCGAATGCCTTTGTCCGCCAGCAGCTTGAGCCAGAGCAGGGTCGAGAGCGAGCCGTAGGGCAACAGCTTGGAGGCGACGTTGACGGCCACCAGCGTGCAGGCGATCGCCTCGGGGCGCCAGTGCGCGGGCGGCAGACTGAGCAGACCCCAAAAGAGGGCCGGCAAATTGTTCAATAGATTGGCGGCCACGCCCAGCACCGCGCCCAGCACGAGCGGCACGTGCGCGCTCGGCACGTCGTGCAGGCCGCTCGCCAGCAGCGCGCTGCCGCCGGTGCGCGCGACGGCGTCCACGATCGTGAAGAGCGCCACGGCGAAGACCACGATCGACCAGGGGGCCATGCGCGGCAGCTCGGACGGCGCGAGGTGTCCCGCGCCGAGAGCCAGCAGCAGCAGGGCCAGGGCGACCGCGTCGACCACGGCGCCGATCGGCCAGCCGAACAGGTGCGCCACCGAGACGCCCACGACGAGCGCCGCGATCGCCGCCCAGCCGGCCACGAACACCACGCGATCGAGCTCGGGTGGGGCGTCGCCCAGCACGAGATCGCTCGGCACGGCGCGGCGGTAGACGCCCCACAGCACGAGCAGGCTCGAGCCGATCAATACAGCGCTGGTGGGCGCGAGAATCTGCGCGTAGCCCCAGAAGCTCAGATGCGCCGCGTCGGCCAGCATGATGTTCGTGAGGTTGCTCGTGACGAGCGGCGTGCTGGCGATGTCGATCAAAAAGCCGAGCGGCATCAAAAAGGCGAGCAGCTGGGCGCGCTCGAGCCTGGCCGCCTTGAGCATCTCGGCGTAGAGCGGCACCAGCATCAGCATGGCGCCGTCGTTCGCGAGCACGGCCGTCACGAGGCAGGCGAGCAGCATCAAGCCCCACCAGGCCCGGCCGCCGTGATGCCGGCTCAAGGCCGCCACGCGCCAGGCGCACCAGCGGAAGAAGCCCGCGCGATCGAGCACCTGCGAGAGCACCATCAAGCCGATCAGCGTGGCGAGCGCGTCGCCCGTCAGCGCGAGAATGCGCCACACGGCGCCAAAGGGCTCGATGCCGAAGAGCAGCAGAAGCAGCGCCGCGATCGTCGGCGCCACCGCTTCGGGCATGCCGCCGGGGCGCCAGACCACGAAGAGCAGGGCAAGGGCGAGCACGAGGCAGGCGATCGCGAAGGACAGCGCGGGCTCCTTTCAAACGAGCGTATTGTACGGCGCGCGCATGCGAACGGCAACGAAGCCCCGCACTCGGGTAGAATGAACCGTTGCCCATGGCGACGCCTTACTGCGCAAAGTTTCGCTGCCGTCCTTCGGAAGGAGAACCGATGTCCTTGAAACGCCCTCTGCTCGCCTTGGCCCTGTCGCTCGCTTGTGTGGCGCCGGCGATCGCCGCGCCGTTGCCCGCTCCCAAAGGCGGCGACGGTGGCGTCCGTCCGCAAGACGACTTCTACGCCTTCGTGAACGGAGGCTGGGAGAAGAAGACCCAGATTCCCGGCGACAAGACCAGCTACGGCGCGTTCTCGCTCTTGGCGGAGCAATCGCGCAAGGATGTCCGCGCGCTGCTCGAGCAGGCCTCTAAGCACCCGGCGGACGCGGATGCGCGCCTGATCGGCGACTACTACGCCTCGCTGATGGATCTCAAGGCGATCGACCGCGCGGGCCTTCGGCCGCTTCAAGGCGAGCTGGCGCGCATCACGTCGCTGAACGACCTGGGCGACGTCGCCGAGGAGCTCGGTGAGATCGAGCTGGCCGGCAGCTCGGGCCCGGTGGCGGCCTACGTGATGCCGGACGAGAAGCAGCCGCTGGTGAACGCGGTCTACTGGAGCCAGTCCGGCCTCGGCATGCCCGATCGCGACTACTACCTGAAGCCCGGCAAGAAGGCCGAGGCCCTGCGCAAGGCCTACGAGGGCTACCTCACCCAGCTGAACGCGCTCGCGGGCGTGCCGGATGCCGCGGCCGAGGCCAGGGCGACCGTCCAGTTCGAGACGGCCCTCGCCAAGGTGCAGTGGAGCCGCACCGAGGAGCGCGATCCGGTCAAGACCTACAATCCGGTCGCGCGGGCCGACTGGGGCCGCACCTATCCCGGCTTCCCCTGGGCGCGCTTCGCGGCCGGGGTGGGCATGCCGGACAAGCTGGGCGCGGTCGTGGGCCAGCCGAGCTACTTCAAGGCGTTCACGGCCCTCGCCGCCAGAACGCCGCTGTCGACCTGGAAGGCCTATCTGCGCAGCCGCTTGTTGACGAACTTCGCGGGTGACCTCGGCCCGGCGTGGCGCAAGGCCCATTTCGAGTTCGCGGACAAGCAGCTCTACGGCCTCACGGACATGCCGCCGGCCTGGCGCACGGCCGTCAGCGACACGAGCGAGATGCTCGACGAGGGCGTGGGCAAGGTCTACGTGAAGCAGCACTTCACGCCCGCGGCCAAGGCCGAGGTGCTCTCGATCGTGCACAACCTGATCGGCGTCTATCGCCAGCATCTGCAGACGCTCGCCTGGATGACGCCCGAGACCCGCAAGCAGGCGCTCGACAAGCTCGCGCAGCTGCGCGTGAAGGTCGGCTATCCGGACCACTGGCGCGGCTACCCCGGCCTCGTGATCAAGCGTGGCGACGCGATCGGCAACGAGCTGCGCGCGAACGTCTTCGAGTTCCAGCGCGACATGGCCGAGGCCGGCGGGCCGGTGGACCGCTCGCGCTGGAGCATGTCGCCGCAGACCGTGAACGCGTACTACAACCCGCTCGGCAACGAGATCGTCTTTCCGGCCGCGATTCTGAAGCCGCCGTTCTTCGATCCGCGTCGCGACGAGGCCTACAACTACGGCGCGATCGGCGCCGTGATCGGCCACGAGATGAGCCACGCCTACGACGACGAGGGGCGCCACTACGACGGCACCGGCAAGCTGCGCGACTGGTGGCAGCCGGCGGACGCCAAGGCCTTCAACGCGCGCGCCGCGCGATTGGTGGCCCAGTACGACACGTATGAGCCGATCCCCGGCGAGCACGTGAACGGCCAGCTGACGCTCGGCGAGAACATCGCCGACCTGACGGGCGTGACGATGGCGCTGCAGGCTTACCATCGTTCGCTCGACGGCAAGCCCGAGTCGACCGTGGACGGCTACACCGGCGATCAGCGCTTCTTCATCGGCTTCGCCGAGGTCTGGCGCTCGAAGACCCGCCCGGCCTTCGCGCATTTGCTGCTGGTCTCGGATCCGCACTCGCCCGACTTGGACCGCGTCGACGGCGTCGTGACCAACGTGGACGGCTTCTACGACGCGTTCGGCCTCAAGCCCGGCGACAAGCTCTACAAGAAGCCCGCCGATCGCGTGCACGTCTGGTAAAAACGCAACGCCTGTGCCCCGACCGGGGCACAGGCTTTTTTCGATTTGCCGTTGGGCCGCCTCATCGGCGGCCCATACGCTTGCGAGAGGAAGCGCAGCGGCCCACTGACACATTCTTGAAATGATTTACATGCTAAACTTCTTTCCGCTCACGGTCCCGCTTCGGCGGGCTGACACGACGAAATGGCATCGATGAAAACGACTCTGCTTTCTCTCGCTCTCTTGGCCGTTACGGCCGGCGCCGCCTCGGCGCAGACCGCTCCGGCGCAACCCGTCGACATGGAATCGCTCGTCGGCGTGGCGCTGAAACAATCCCCCACGCTGGCCGCCTCGCAACAATCCGCCCAGGCCGCGGCCGCCAAGGTGACCCAGGCGCGCTCGGCCTACTTTCCGCAGATCAGCCTGAATGGCGGCGCCACCGAGACCAACAGCCTGGTCGCGAACCAGACCTCCTCGCTGCCGTTCGGTTACCTCAACGGCTCGGTCTCGGCGCAGCAATTGGTTTTCAACTTCGGCAAGACTTCTGCCGCCGTGCAGGTGGCCGAGGCGAACGCCCACGCGAGCGCCGACCAGGCGAACGTGACGGCGGTCGACGTGGCCTACGGCGTGCGCCAGGCTTATCTCGACTGGGCGCAGGCGTACGAGTTGCAAAAGACCGCCGACGAACAGGTGCGCATCGCGCAGGATCTCACCAACGCCTCGCAGGCGCGCCTCAAGGCCGGCGTCGCGGCGAACATCGATCTGACCCAGGCGCAGGCGACGCTCGCCCAGGCGATCGCCACCCAGATCTCGGCGCGCACCACCACCGACGAATCGCGCCGCGCGCTCGCCACGGCGATGGGCTCGAACGCGCCCATCACGGGCACGCCGGCGTTTCCGGCCACCGCGCCGATCGCCTCGAGCGCGCTTGCGAACCTCGAGCAGCAGGCGCTGAAAGCGCACCCGAGTTACGCCGCGGCCGTCGCCCAGGCCCAGGCGGCCGACGCCTCCGCACTCGAGGCCGAGCGCGCCGGCTGGCCGGACGTCAATCTGAGCGGCAGCTACGGCACGCGCGTGCAGCAGGCCGGCCCCGCGCCGAACTGGCAGGCGGGCCTCAATTTGAGCATGCCGCTTTTTACGGGCTTCAATCTGACGGCCCAGACGCAATCCGCCCAGGCGAACGCCCGCGCCGCGCACGCGAGCGCGGACAACGAGCGCTTGCAGATTCTGCTGGGCGTCGATCAAGCTTATCTGGCGCTGGTCGGCGCGCGTGAGAAGGTGCCCGCGAGCGAATCTTCGCTCAAGGCCGCGCGCGCCAATCTGGACCAGGCCACCGGGCGCTACAAGGCCGGCGTCGGCTCGATCATCGAGGTCGAGAACGCCGAGACCCTGCTCGCCAACGCCGAATCGGACCTCGCGCGGACGCGCGCGGCCTACTACCTTGCGATCGCGCAGCTGCAACGCGCGGTCGGCACGACTGGAGTGACCCCTTGACCCTGCATGAACCCCCGCTCTACACCCGCGAACCGCGCCGCCGCCCCTGGGCGCTGTGGGTGATCGCCGCGATCGCGATTCTGGTCGTCCTCTGGTTCGTCGCCCATCTGCAGTCCCAGCCGAAGCAAAAGCGCGGCATGCCCCCGGTGCCCGTCTCGGTCGCCACGGCCAGCGTGCAGGACGTGCCGCTGAACCTCGAGTCGGTCGGCACCGTGGATCCCACCGACTCGGTGGCCGTGCACGCGCAGGTGACGGGCGTGATTCAATCGATCGATTTCCAGCAGGGCCAGCGCGTCAAGGCGGGCCAGCTGTTGTTCCAGATCGATCCGCGCCCCTTTCAGGCCGCCTATGATCAGGCCAAAGCCCAGCTGGCCCGCGACACCGCCCAGGCCAACCAGGCGGCGTCCGAGGCCCAGCGCTACGCCGGCTTGCTGAAGCAAGGCTACGTCTCGCAGGAGCAAGCCGAGCAGTACGCGGCGACGGCCGCCTCGACGGGGGCGACGCTGCAAGCGGATTCGGCGGCGCTCGAGAACGCGCGCGTGCAGCTCGGCTACACGCGCATCACCTCGCCGATCGACGGCGTGGCCGGCGTGCTGCAGCTGACGCAGGGCAATCTGGTGCGCTCGGGGGACGCCGCGCCGCTCGTGACGATCAACAAGGTGGCGCCGATCTACGTGACCTTCAACGTGCCTGAGAATCAGGTCGACACGTTGCGCCGCTACGCGAGAGGCGGCGCGCTGCCCGTAACGGCGCTGGCGGCCGGCGCCACGCATTCGGTCGAAGGCACGCTCAGCTTCCTGGACAACGCCGTCGATCCCGCCAACGGCACCCTCAAGGCCCGTGCGACCTTCGCGAACGACGACGGCGCGCTGGTGCCGGGCGAGTACGTGGACGTGTCGGTGGCCCTGGCGCAAGAGCACGCGCTCGCCGTGCCGGTCGAGGCGATCGTCACGGGCCAGAACGGCTCCTCGGTCTTCGTCGTGCAGCCGGACGGCACGGCGAAGTTGGTCCCCGTCACGCTCGAACGCAGCACGGCGACGATCGCCGTGATCACGAGCGGCCTTAGCCCGGGCGCCGAGGTCGTCACGCGCGGCCAGGTCGCGCTGCATCCGGGCGGCAAGGTCTCGATCACGCCGCCGGGAGGAGCGAACGAGGCCTCCGGAACGGCAGGCCTGTCCCACGGCCATCGGAGTCATTCATGAACATCGCGGAAATCTTCATTCGGCGCCCCATCGCCACCACCTTGTTGATGGCGGCGATGGTCCTCTTCGGCGTCATCGGCTACTTCAGCTTGCCGATCAGCGAGCTGCCGAGCGTGGATTTTCCGACGATCAGCGTCAGCGCGAGCCTGCCGGGCGCGAGCCCGGAGACGATGGCCGCCACCGTGGCCACGCCGCTCGAGCGTCAGTTCAGCACGATTCCCGGCCTCGACAACATGAGCTCGAGCAGCTCGCAGGGCAAGACCTCGATCACGCTGCAGTTCGACCTCGATCGCAGCGTCGACGCCGCCGCGCAGGACGTGCAGGCCGCCATCTCGGCCGCCGGCCGCCAGCTGCCGCCGAGCATGCCGACGCCGCCCACGTTCCGCAAGGTCAATCCGGCCTCCTCGCCGATCCTGTTCATGTCGCTCAGCTCGGACGTGCTGCCGATTTCGCAGGTCGACCAGTACGCCGAGACGAACGTTTCCGAGCGTCTGTCGACGATCTCGGGCGTCGCGCAGGTGAACGTCTACGGCGCGCAGAAGTACGCCGTGCGCGTGGAGGTCGATCCCAAGCGCCTGGCGGGGTTGAACCTCGGCATCGACGACATTTCGAGCGCGATCAACAAGGGCAACACCAACCGTCCCACCGGCCAGCTCTTCGGGCCGCACGCGAACTTGCCGATTCAGGCGCAGGGCCAGCTCACGGATGCCGAGGCGTATCGCCAGCTGCCGATCGCCTACCGCCACGGCGCGCCGGTGCACCTGTCGGACGTGGGTGAGGTCTTCGATTCGGTCGAGAACGACCAGACGGCCGCCTGGTCCAACGGCAAGCGCGGCGTGGTGCTCGCGATTCAGCGCCAGCCGGGCACGAACACGATCGCCGTCGTGGACGCGATTCGCAAGGTGCTGCCGCAGCTCAAGGCGCAGATGCCCGGCTCGGTGGATCTGACGATCCTCCACGATCGCAGCGAATCGATTCGCGCCTCGGTCAACGACGTGCAGATCACGCTGCTGCTCACCGGCGCGCTGGTCGTGCTCGTGATCTTCGTCTTTCTGCGCAACGTCGGCGTCACCCTGATTCCGGCGCTGGCGTTGCCGACCGCGATCATCGTGACCTTCGGCGTGATGAACTTCATGCACTTCAGTTTGGACAACCTGTCGCTGATGTCGCTGACGCTTTGCACCGGCTTCGTCGTCGACGACGCGATCGTCGTGCTCGAGAACATCATGCGCCACGTCGAGGCGGGCGAGAACCGCCTGGTGGCCGCGCTCAAGGGCTCGGGCGAGATCAGCTTCACGATCGTCGCGATGACCACCTCGCTGGTGGCCGTCTTCATTCCGCTGATCTTCATGGGCGGCATCATCGGGCGACTCTTCAACGAGTTCGCGCTGACGATCACCACCGCGATCGTGGCGTCGGGCATCGTCTCGCTGACGCTGACGCCGATGCTCGCCTCGCGCTGGATCGCGCATCCCACGCACGAGGGCGAGCGCAATCCGGTGCTGCGCGCCTTCGAGCAAAGCTTCAACTGGATGCAGCGCACCTACTCCACGACCCTCGACAAGGCCCTCGCCCATCGGCGCGTCATTCTGGCGATCTTCTTCGCCGGCTTCGCGCTGAGCGCGTACCTCTTCACGCTGGTGCCCAAGGGCTTTTTGCCGAGCGAAGACTCGGGCCTCGTGCGCATCATGTGCCGCGCGGTGCCCGGCGTGTCGTTTCAGGATCTCGAGGGCATGGTCGGCCAGGCGAAGGCGATCGTGGCCCAAGATCCCAACGTCCAGAATTACATCGCGAGCGCGGGCGGCGGCCCGGGGGGCGGCTCTAATACCGGCTTCATGTTCTTGAGCCTCAAGCCGTATCCCCAGCGCCATCTCAGCACCGATCAGGTGATCGCCGAGCTGCGGCCCAAGCTCGCGCACATTCCGGGGCTCTCGGTCTTCCTCATGAACCCGCCGTCGATCAACATCGGCGGTCACTCGACGCGCAGCCAGTACGAGCTCGCGCTCGTCGGGCCGGATCTCGCCGCCTTGCAGACGGGGTCGCAAGCCTTGCAGGCCAAGTTGGCGGCCATCCCCGGCTTGGTGCAGGTGAGCTCGGAGGCCGAGCTCGCGAGCCCGCAGCTCGACGTGAAGATCGATCGCGAGCGCGCCGCGGCCCTGGGCGTCTCGGCGGATCAAATCGAGAACGCCATGTCGCTCGCCTACGGCGAGGGCCAGATCTCGCAAATTTACACCTCGGCCGACGTCTACCAGGTGATTCTGCAGGTGTTGCCGCAGTATCAGGCGGATCCGGCGGCGCTGTCGATGCTGTACGTCCGCTCGAACAACGGCACGCTCGTGCCGCTGGGCGAGGTCGCGTCGATCACGCGCGACGTGGGCCCGTTGTCGGTGACCCACCTGGGCCAGCTGCCCTCGGTGTCGATCTCCTTCGACCTCAAGCCCGGCGTCAGCCTCAGCGACGTGACGAGCAAGGTCATGGCCGCGGCGCAACAGACGCTGCCTCCGGACGTGTCGGCCTCGTTCCAGGGCTCGGCGCAGGTTTTCCAGGATTCGTTCAGCAACCTGGGATTGCTGCTGCTGCTGGCGGTGGTCGTGATCTACATCGTGCTCGGCATGCTCTACGAGAGCTTCATTCATCCGATCACGGTGCTTTCGGGATTGCCGGCGGCGGGCGTGGGCGCGCTGCTGTTCTTGCTGCTTTTCGGCCGCGAGCTGGATCTCTACGGCTTCGTGGGATTGATCATGCTGATCGGCATCGTGAAGAAGAACGCCATCATGATGGTGGACTTCGCCATCGACGCCGAGCGGCGGGGCCTGGAAGCCGCCGAGGCGATTCACGAGGCCTGCCTGATCCGCTTCCGCCCGATCATGATGACCACCGCGGCCGCGCTGATGGGCACGCTGCCGATCGCCCTCGGCCTCGGCCAGGGCGGCTCCGCGCGCCAGTCGCTGGGCCTCGCGGTCGTCGGCGGATTGCTCGTCTCGCAGCTGCTCACGCTCTACATCACGCCGGTGATCTACATCGGCTTCGCGCGCCTCGCCGGCCGATTGCGTCGCAAGCCTGTGGCCGAGGCCGTCCTGCGTTGAGATTTACATAGGCTTGTTTGCTTTTGTATACTGGAGGTATTCGGACGTAGAGGGGGCGGGGAGGTACCATGGCGGAGCAAGCCGTCCAGTTTCTCTGCGTACTTCTGCACTCGGGCCGGCTGCCGGCCGTGCTCCATCTGCTGGCGCCGAGCGGCGTGATCGCGGTGTCGCTGTTGCCGGCGATCGCCCCACTGTCGCGCCAGGGCGTATCGGACGCCGAGGCGAACGCGGCGCTGGCGCTCGTCTCGTCGCAGCGTGAGACCTTCCTCACGGCCTGGACCGAAGCTTCCGCGCCGGCGCTTTCGACGCCGCCCGAAGCGCGCATCGCCAACGCCGCCTACGACCCCAAGGGCCGCCGATTGCTGCTGACGCTCGTGGGCAGCGCCGCCATGATTTTGCCGGTGAAGCTCGATCCGCGTCTCGACCAGGCGGAAGATGCGCGTCTCGGTCGCGTCGTCGTCCTCGGCGACGGCCAGGGCCTGGTTTGGCCGATGCTGGGCTACGCGCTGGGATTGCCGGCCCTGCTCGCGCTGGTGCTGACGGCGCGGGCGCCCGAGGAGGCCGCGCGGGTGTGGGAGGGCCTCGTCGACGGGGCGAACACGCGCGTGCGCCCGGTCCTTGCGCCCTCGGCGAAGGCGCCGGCGCCCTCGGCCGCGGTCATGGAGAGCGACAAGATCAAGTCGCTGCTGGGCTTGATTCTGCAGCGCGAGGGATACGTCGAGCAGACCCAGCTGGAGCACATCTTCCAGGAACAGCGCCGCATGGAGGCAGCCGGACAGCCGGTCTCGTTCGGCCAGGCGGCCGTCGCGCTGGGCCACATCACGCAATCGCAGCTGGAGTTCGCGCTGTATCTGCAAAACGAGCTTGGTCACAACGCGGAAAAGGGCAAGCCGCTGGGCGTCGCGCTGCTCGAGGCGGCCGCCCTGGCGCCTTCGGTGCTGCTGTCGGCGCTGGAGGAGCAAAAGCGCACCAGCCAGCGCCTGGGCGAGATTCTCGTGCGCCGTGGGGCGGTCAGCGAGGATTTGCTGAAGACCTTCCTGGGCCAACGTGAGCCGGCGCCTGTGCAAGCCAGCGAGCCAGAAAAGGAGCCGGCGGCGGCCGAAAACGAATCCAAGAGCGCGAAGAGCGGCGCCGACGCCGCGAGCGCGACCAATTCGACCAAGGTCTCGCTGAACGGTTCGAGCATCCGATCGCTGCTGGGCATCATTCTCGAGCGCGAGAACTATCTGAATCAGCACCAGGTGCGCGAAATCCTCGCCGAGCAGGAGCGCCTCAAGCGCGAGGGCAAGAGCCGCAGCTTCGGCGAGGTCGCGCTCGATTTGAAGTTCATTCTGCCCGAACAGCTCAAGTTCGCCGTGCAGTTGCAGACCAAGCTGGCCTACACGCCGGGCAAGCCCAAGCCGCTGGGCTTCTTTCTGCTGGAGAACGGTGTGATTCGCCCTTCGCAGCTTCAGCGCTCGCTGGACGAGGCCGCGCGGCAAAACTTGCGCCTGGGGGAGA
This sequence comes from Oscillatoriaceae cyanobacterium, assembly GCA_036703175.1. Lineage (GTDB taxonomy): Bacteria > Cyanobacteriota > Sericytochromatia > S15B-MN24 > JAQBPE01 > DATNPP01. Next base: position 3,423 of record DATNPP010000222.1, on the reverse strand, counting down.
TGCTGGTGCAGCAGGGCATCATCTCCGATCAGATGCTGGAGGTGTTTCTGCGCATGCAGCGCGAGTCGGCCAACATGCCCGCGAGCGTCTGACGCGTTTCGGGAGTCGCTTGAGCGCCTCGACGCCCTGAGCTAAAATGGGGCCTCTTTGAAAGGAGGCGCGCATGAAGAAGCGTTCCCTCGGTCAACAAGGGCTCACGGTCTCGGCGATCGGGCTGGGCTGCATGGGCATGAGCGACTTTTACGCCGGGCGTGACGAGGCAGAGGCGATCGCCACGATTCACCGCGCGCTCGAGCTGGGCCTCGACTTTCTCGACACGGCCGACATGTACGGCCCGTTCAAGAATGAGCAGCTGGTCGGCCGGGCCATAAAAGGCCGGCGGGATCAGGTGGTGCTCGCGACCAAGTTCGGCAACATGCGCGACGAGTCCGGCGCCTTTCTGGGCGTGAACGGCCGGCCCGAGTACGTGCGCAAGGCGTGCGACGCGAGCCTGATGCGCCTCGGCGTGGACCACATCGACCTGTACTACCAGCATCGCGTCGACCCCAAGGTGCCGATCGAAGAGACGGTGGGCGCCATGGCCGAGCTGGTGCAAGCCGGCAAGGTGCGCTTTCTGGGCCTCTCCGAGGCGGCGCCCGAGACGATTCGGCGCGCGCATCGCACGGCGCCCATCAGCGCGCTGCAGACGGAGTATTCGCTCTGGAGCCGCGATCCCGAAGACGCCGTGCTGCCGACCGTGCGCGAGCTGGGCATCGGCTTCGTGCCCTACAGCCCGCTCGGCCGCGGCTTTTTGACGGGCCGCTTTCAGCAGCTGGAGGATCTCGCGGCGGACGACTATCGCCGGCACTCGCCGCGCTTTCAGGGCGCGAACTTCGCGAAGAATCTCGAGCTCGTCACGCACATGCGCGAGCTGGCCAAGAAGAAAGAGGTGACGGCCTCGCAGCTCGCGCTCGCCTGGGTGCTGGCGCAGGGCGACGACCTCGTGCCGATTCCGGGCACGACGCGGCGCGCCCATCTGGAGGAGAACCTGCAGGCGCTCGACATCCATCTGACGGGCGAGGAGATCTCGCGCATCGACGCGATCGCCCCGCCGGGCGTCGCGGCGGGCGCGCGCTACGCGGACATGAGCACCGTCAATCGTTAACCGTGGTCCTTCCTCGCCGTGGCGCTTCTATGAGCTGGCTCAGCGACGCGGCGAGGCGAATCCGGTAGGGTGAATCATGCCCACCGGATGAAAGGATTGAAGGATGACGACGAATTTGACGGCGGACCTGACGGTCGGCCAGATGGTGGCGGAACGCCCCAGCCGAGCCAAGGTCTTCGAGCGCCACGCGATCGATTACTGCTGCGGCGGCAAGCTCAGCCTGGCAGCGATCTGCGGCAAGAAGGGCCTGGATGCGCGTGCGATCCTGACCGAGCTGGCGGCGCACGACGCGGCGCACGGTCGCACGGACGAGCAGGACTGGTCCGAGCGGTCGCTCGCGGAGCTGGCGCGTTACATCGTGACGATTCATCACGCGTTTCTGCGCGAGGCGATGCCGCGCCTGGCGGCGCTCAGCCAAAAGGTGGCCCGCGTGCACGGCCCCGAGCACCCCGAACTGCTCGAGGTCGCGCGTGTCTTCGCCAAGTTCCAGCTCGAGATGGACGTCCACATGCAAAAAGAAGAAGGCGTGCTGTTTCCGGCGATCGCCGGCCTCGAGCAGGGCAACGCCGGGCACATGCCGATCCAGTTCCCGATTCGCGCCATGGAGTCCGAGCACGACGACGCGGGGCGCGACCTCGAGCAGTTGCGCGAACTGACTTCGGACTACGCGCTGCCGCCCGATGCCTGCAACTCCTACCGCGCGTTGTTCGACGGCCTGCAGGAGGTTGAGGTGGACACGCATTTGCACATCCATCTGGAGAACAACGTGCTGTTCCCGCGGGCGATCGCGCTCTCGGAGAGCTCGCGGCTGGGCTCCGCGAAGCGGTAGTCCGGCTCGGAGGGGCCGACGCGGCGCTCTAGAAGCGCCGCGTCAGGCCCAGCGTGACGCCATCGCGCGTGTAGAGGTTTCCCTCCTGGTTCCAGCTCAACGCGTAAGTTGCGCTCCAGGCCCGGTTGACCCAGTGGTGCCCGCTCAAGGTCAATCCGCGCTCGCTCACGGCGATCAGCTGCTGCGGCCCGGCGAAGGCGTAGGCCGGGCCCAGCTCGCCCGACAGCGCAATCAGATCGTCCTGCCCGTAGGCGTAGGCGATCTCGGCGCGCTGGCCGAGGCCGGCGTTCACGTCGCCCAACTGAATCAAGGCCGGCGCGTAGCTCACGCGGAAGCTGCCCAGCAGTTTCTCGAGCGAGAGGGCGCCGCGCATGCCCGTGCTCGTCGCATACTGCGTGCGTTCGCCTTCGAGCCCGATTTTCCATCCGGCGCCCAGGGCGCAGCGCCCGGTCGCGTCGAGGCGCCAGAGCGGCACCACCTCATGGGTCGGCGAATAAATGCCTTGCAGCCCGAGCGCGAGCCGATCCGTCACCTGGCCGGCCGCGCCGAGCCCGAAGGTCGCATCTTCGACGGCGAAGCGGTTCGTGAGTCCGAGGCTCGCGACGAGGCCCGCGCGAGGCCCCAACAGGTGCTGGTATTCGAGCGTCTCGGCGTTCCACGGGGCCTCGCCGTTGGTGAGAGTTTCGCCGCGGGCCAGGACCATGAGCGTGTCGCCGGTCGGCCCGTCCTCGGGCGGACTCCAGTTGGACTTCGGAAAGCGCCGGGCGGCGGCGAGCTTGGTCTTCATGGCCATGCGCGGCTGGCCGGAAGCGTCGTAGGCCTCGGCGAGCGTGCGCCAGACGGCCTCGTTGCCGGCGTCGATCTCGAGGGCGCGCTCCAACGGCGGAATCGCCTCGGCGGCCTGGTGCAGCGCGAGCAGCACCTGGGCCTTGCCGAGCAATCCGTCCGGATCGTCCGGCGCCAGCACGAGCACGTGGCCGTACTCGGCGAGCGCGGCGCTCGATTGGCCTTGCAGGTACAACACATGGGCCAGCGTGCAGTGCGCCTCCGTGTCGTAAGGATGCGCCTTGAGCCAGGCCTGCAGCTGCGACTGCGCGTCGGAATAGCGTGATTCGTCGATCGCGCGCCACACGGTTTGAGGCAGCGCCCAGGCCGGCGCGGCCATGCCGAACGCCAGCGCCAGACCGACGCAAACGGCCTGCAGTCGGGGTTGAAGCATGCAACGGTGGGACATACGTCGGCCATACCCGATCGCAGCGATTTCCAGACATGCGCCGATAGGCATCGGGCGTTCGGGGAACAATAAGCCGAGCGTTGGTTTTGAAGGAGGGCTGTTTGCGCCAGGCCCTGAAGCAGCACTGGCCGGAGTATTTGATCGAAGCGGCGGGCCTCGGCACCTTCATGCTGGCCGCCTGCGCCGGCGCGTTGCTGCTCGAGTTTCCCGCCTCGC